>CALBOV010000414.1 GCA_937896565.1 uncultured Salinisphaerales bacterium | reverse complement strand
TGGAGTCGGCTGCGGCCTTCGAGCGGATTGCCGATGCGCTGGAAGCGGACGGCAGAGGCCGGCGCCGCATCAACTTCCGCCTGCGGGACTGGGGCGTGTCACGTCAGCGCTACTGGGGCTGCCCGATTCCGGTGATCCGCGAGGCCGATGGCTCGCTCACGCCGGTACCGGACGCCGATCTGCCGGTGGTGCTGCCCGAGGATCTGGCGCCCGACGGCAGCGGCTCGCCACTGAAGGGACACAGCCCGTTCACCGACGTGACATCGCCGAAAACCGGCGAGGCCGCGCAGCGCGAAACGGATACCTTCGACACCTTTTTCGAGTCCTCCTGGTACTACGCGCGCTTTTGCTGCCCGGGTCTGGACACGGCGATGCTGGATGACCGCGCCGACTACTGGCTGCCGGTGGATCAGTACATCGGGGGCGTCGAGCACGCGACCATGCACCTGATCTACTCGCGCTTTTTCCACAAGGTGATGCGTGATGTGGGTCTGGTGCAGTCCGACGAGCCGTTCAAGCGCTATCTGCCGCAGGGCATGGTGCTGGCCGAGTGCTTTTATCGTGAGTCCGCCGACGGCAAGAAGACCTATTTCGCGCCGGACGAGGTCCGCATCGAACGCGACGACAAGGGCCGTGTGACCAAGGCCGTGGCCATCGCTGACGGCGAGCCGGTGATCGTCGGCGCTCTGGAGAAGATGTCCAAGTCCAAGCGCAACGGTGTGGACCCGCGGACGGCGATCGACCAGGTCGGTGCCGACGCCGTGCGTCTGTTCATGATGTTCGCAGCACCGCCGGATCAGACCCTGGTCTGGTCGGATGCCGGTCTGGAGGGCGCGAGCCGCTTCCTGGGCCGCTACTGGCGGCTGGTGCAGGCGGTGGTGGCCGGCGAGCCGGCCGGTCAGGGCCAGGTGTCGGCCACCGAGGCGCGCCGCAAGCTGCACGAGACCATTGGCAAGGTGACCGATGACATCGATCGCCGGCAGGCCTTCAATACCGCGATCGCCGCGATGATGGAACTGACCAATCTGCTCTACAAGGTCGGTGACGATGACGGTGTGTTGCGTGAGTCCGCGCTGGCGCTGACCCAGATGCTCAACCCCTTCGCGCCGCACATCACCCGCGCCTGCTGGCAGGCGCTGGGGCAGACCGGGGCGATCGAGGACGCCGCCTGGCCGGAGGCCGATGCCTCGCTGCTGGTCGCCGAAGCGATCACGCTGAGTGTGCAGGTCAACGGCAAGATGCGCGGCCGCATCGAGGTGCCGGCCGAAGCCGACGAGGACCAGCTCAGGGCTGTCGCGCTGGCGGACGACAACGTCGCCCGTTTCGTCGACGGCAAACCGCTGCGCCGTTTCATCGTCGTGCCGGGCAAGCTGGTCAATATCGTTGTCTAGACTCGGTCCAATCGCGTTGCTGCTGGCGGCGGGCCTCACGGCCTGCGGCTTTCAGCTGCGCGGCGGGCGACCGCTGCCGGACGTGCTGCGCAGCGTGTTCATCGAGGTGAACCAGGACTACCGGACGCTGGAGCCGCCCATCGTCGCCTCGCTGCGTTCAGCGCTGCGGGCCCGTGGCGCGGAAGTGCAGCGCAAGGCGCGTGACGCGCGGGCCAGCCTGGTCATCGAGCAACTCGACGAGCGGCGGCAGGTGATTTCGGTGGGCGCGGATGGCAAGGCCATCGAATACGAACTCACGACCACGATCCAGTACACGGTGAAGGCCGATGGCGAGACGGTGCTGCCACAGCAGACGCTGTCACTGTCGCGGGACTACAGCTTCAATGCCGACGCGGTCCTTGCCAAGGAAGCCGAGGAACTGAAACTGCGCGAGGCGATCCAGGCCGAGCTGGCGGAACTGATGATGCTGCGGCTGGAGGCGTCGCTGATGATGCCCGGCACGACGTCGGAGTCCCTCAGGCCGAGCGTGGACCAGAGGCCGCCGTCGGAGCCGCGCTGATCATGGCTTGAGCCCGGGTCGCGCGGTTCGGTCTCAGGGTGAACAGGCAGCGGGATTTCGAGCGGGCCGACGTGCATTCGTATAATGCGGGTCGCCGCAAGCGACTCGGTTTGTCCGACAAGGGCGGGGTTTCCCGTCGGTGGTTGGAATCAATCTCCCCGTTACGCGGTCTACCCGACGATTCCCCCAGACCTGATAGAGAGAAACCAGACAATGATTGAACGCGCAGGGATGCTTGTGACCGGCCTGTTGACGCTCGCCTTCACCGGAGTCGCGCAGGCGGCGATCGGCGGCAAGGCCGAGCTGGGGGTGCTCAAGACCAGTGGCAACTCGCAGTCACAGAGCATCAACGCGTCGCTGGCGCTTCAGCATGAACTCGGGCGCTGGGAGAACCAGTTCACCGCCACCGTGTTCACGGCCGAGGAGGACGACGAGCAGAACGCCGAGCGTTATTCCTCCACGTTCAAGACCAGCTTCGACTTCACTGAATTCAATTATCTGTTCGCCAACCTGTCCTACGAGAAGGACCTGTTCGGCGGTGTTCGCGAGCGCACGACGGAGACCGTCGGTTACGGTCGTCGCCTGCTCAAGAGCGATCGCAACGAGCTGAACGTGGAACTGGGCGCCGGTGCGCGTCAGCAGGAATCGCAGAAGCCCGAATC
Organism: uncultured Salinisphaerales bacterium; assembly: GCA_937896565.1. Taxonomy (GTDB): domain Bacteria; phylum Pseudomonadota; class Gammaproteobacteria; order Nevskiales; family OUC007; genus Abyssibacter. The sequence goes on along the minus strand of CALBOV010000414.1, from coordinate 20,666 downwards.
GCTGCGCGAGAGCGATGCGATCGTTCGGGGTGCGCTGCTCTATCAGTTCGAGATCAGCGAAACCTCCGAATTCACGCAGAAGTTTCTGACCGAGTCGGGTGACGAGAACACCTACAGCGAGTCCATCACCGGTCTCAAGCTGACCATCATCGGCCCGACCTTCGCCGGCATCACCTATACCGTCAAGCACAACAGCACCGTGCCGGATGATCGCAAGAAGACGGATACCTATCTGTCGGTGTCGCTGTCCTACGAGTTCGGCAAGGACAACCCATGAGTTTCTACAAGCATCACATCTTCTTCTGCTGCAATCTGAGGGATGGCGGTGACCGTCCCAGCTGCCAGGAGAACGATGCCGACCACTTCCGCGACTACGTCAAGAAGAAGGTCAAGGCCGAAGGCCTGTCCGGTCCGGGGCAGGTCCGTGTCAACCAGGCGGGCTGCCTGGATCGCTGCGAACTGGGGCCTGTCGCGGTCGTCTATCCGGACGAGACCTGGTACACCTACATCGACGAGTCCGATCTCGATGAGATCATCGAGTCGCACCTGAAGAACGGTCAGCCCGTGGAGCGGTTGAAAATCTAGCTGGACAGGACCGTTCGGCCCGTCGGTCGGCGTCTCAAAACTTCGACGCTCAGGCGGTTGCGCATCGGCACCGCCTCGGCTAATATTTCGCGCCCTTTCAGCCGGGGACCCCGGTTGGAATCCTATTGAATTCCGGAATTGCAGCATGAAAACCTTTTCCGCCAAGCCGGCCGAGGTCAAGCGCGACTGGTTCGTCGTCGACGCCTCTGACAAGACATTGGGTCGCCTTGCCAGCGAAATCGCCAATCGGTTGCGCGGCAAGCACAAGGCTATCTATACCCCGCATGTCGACACCGGGGACTACATCGTCGTTGTCAACGCCGAGAAGGTCCGTACCACCGGCAACAAGCTGCTTGGTAAGACCTACTACCGTCACACCGGTTACCCGGGTGGCATCAAGGCCACGACACTGCAGAAAATGCTCGAAACGCACCCTGAGCGCGTCATCGAGTCTGCGGTCAAGGGCATGATGCCGAAGAACCCGCTGGGCCGTGCGATGTTCAAGAAACTCAAGGTGTATGCGGGTGCCGAGCATCCTCACACCGCCCAGCAGCCGATTACTCTCGAGCTTTAAGTCATGGCAGATACGCAGAACTACGGCACCGGCCGTCGCAAGACCGCGACCGCTCGCGTCTTCCTGAAGCCGGGCTCCGGCCAGATCACCATCAACGGCAAGGCCGTCGAAGACTACTTCGGCCGTGAGACCTCGCAGATGGTGGTTCGCCAGCCGCTGGAAGTCACCGAGTCCGTCGACCGCTTCGACATCAAGGTCACCGTCGCTGGCGGTGGTCCGGGTGGACAGGCTGGCGCCGTGCGTCACGGCATCACCCGCGCCCTGATCGATTACGACGAGGAAAACCGCAAGCCGCTGCGCGTGGCTGGCCTCGTCACCCGTGACGATCGTCAGGTCGAGCGCAAGAAGGTTGGTCTGCACAAGGCTCGCAAGCGCCCGCAGTTCTCCAAGCGCTGATTTGGGCGGATCTTTTCGCGCGACTCTGCGTTGCGTGATTGGCTGCGCTGCTCACGTATTGATGTACGCTCCGCTGCTCGCCAATCCCGCGCCTTGATTCGCACGAAAATCTCTCGCCCAAATCCTTTGAGTTTGGGACGAGAGCGGGGCGGCGCTAGAATTGCCGGCCCAACGATCACCAAGTGGGGGATCGTCTAACGGTAGGACTACGGACTCTGACTCCGTCAATCCAGGTTCGAATCCTGGTCCCCCAGCCATCTTCAGACAAAAGCCCGCCTTGAGCGGGCTTTTGTTTTGATGCGGTTGGTGCGGGTTCGCGACGGTTACCTTTGTCTTCCAGCCACGACTCCGCCGTCACACAGAATGTCGACGCCGGTGATGTAGCTCGCTTCCGAACTCGCACAGAACGCGATCAGGGCGGCGATTTCCTCGGGTCTGCCCGGGCGCTTGAGCGCTGCGGTCTTGAGCATGTCGGCGGCGCCGCTCTTCTCCTCCAGCCGGCCCATCTCGGTGTCGAAGGTGCCGGGGGAGACGGAGAGGATTCGGGCACCTTTTTCGCCGAATCGGCCCGCGCTGGCCTGGCAGTACCATTGCACGAAGCGCTTGCTGACCGCGTAGGCCATGCCGGTGCGGTACAGGCCGTTGGGCATCAGTCTTACCCGCGACATGATCTTCCTGATCAGCCGATCGGGCTGGGTGAAGGCGTTTGCGAAGGCGCGTTTCGGGACCAGCAGGTCTGGCAGCAGATAGGCGGACATGGAGGAGACGTGGACCAGCGCCGATCCCTCGGAGGCCATCGGGTGGAAGGCTTCGCTGATGTGGATGGTTCCGAGTGCGTTGACTCGGAGAATGGTTTCCGCATCGGCCATCTGCGGGCTCAGTCCCGCCGTATGGATCACGGTGCTCACCGGCCCCAGAGTCGCGGCCTGATTGAACAGGGCGTCAACCGAGTTGCGGTCGGTGACGTCGCAGACGACCGCCCGGCTGGCGATGTCCTGCTCGCCCAGGGATGCGACTGCGGCGTCCAGCCGCTCAGGCTTTACGTCGCTGATCACGATCCGGTGGGTGGCGCCCAGCCGTCTGGCCGTCGCCAGCCCCATTCCGCCCGCACCGCCGGTGATGATGGCAACTGTCTGCATCGTTCAGATTCCGAGTCCTGATCGTCCGCAAGTCTAACGATCCTGTTTGAGCTAGTGGCAGGGTTGCGGCCAGGGGCAAGGCGGCGAGCAGGTGCAGTGACTTGGCGGCAACAAACGGATCGCTTGCCGGTTCCCGGCTTGCCCCTGTCGGCATTCGCGGTCAGGATTCCGGGCTTCTGTCTTGAGGTCACGTTCGCCGGATCGCATGTCTGGGCGAGGCGTGCGACTGACCGCCAACATTCGGAAATCACATGGCCGAAATCACCTTGAATACCTCGTTCACGTTGTCCAACGGCACGGTTGTTCCAAATCGCATTGCCAAGTCCGCGATGAGCGAGGCGCTGGGTACGGCGGACAATCGTGTGACGGACGAGCTGGTGGAGCTCTATCGGCGCTGGGGAGCCGGCGGTACCGGTCTGCTGATCACCGGCAACGTGATGATCGATCGCAAGGCGCTGGGCGAGCCCGGAAACGTCGTGATTGAGGACGAGCGGGATCTGGACAAGCTTGCCGCCTGGGCCGAGGCCGGCAAGGCGCAAGGCGCGCAGATCTGGGTGCAGCTCAATCATCCAGGTCGCCAATGTCCCAAGGGCTTGAACGAGGAGACCGTCGCGCCGTCGCCGGTCCCGTTCAACAAGTCCATGCAGGCGTATTTCGAAACGCCGCGCGAGCTGACCGGAGAGGAGATCGAGGACATCATCGCCCGCTTCGGGCGCGCGGCGGGCATTTGCTACAAGGCCGGTTTTACGGGCGTGCAGATTCACGGCGCGCACGGGTATCTCGTGAGCCAGTTTCTGTCGCCCAAGACCAATCAGCGCACTGATGAGTGGGGCGGCAGCGCCGAGGCCCGTCGTCACTTCGTGTTGCGCGTGCTGGCGGCGATGCGCGGGGCGACCGCCCCGGATTTCCCTATTGGCATCAAGCTGAATTCGGCCGATTTCCAGCGGGGTGGCTTCACCGAGGACGAATCGCTGGACGTGATGGCGGCACTGGCTGACGCCGGCATCGCGCTGATCGAGATCTCCGGCGGGACCTACGAGGCGCCCGCGATGACAGGTGCGCGCGCCTCCACCCGTGAGCGTGAGGCGTATTTCCTGGACTTTGCCGACAAGGTGCGCGCGCGCATCACCGGCACGCCGCTGATGGTGACGGGCGGATTCCGCACCCATGCCGGCATGACGGCGGCGCTGGCGTCCGGATCGCTGGATCTGTGCGGCATCGCGCGCCTGCTGGCGATCGAGCCTGATGTCTCGAAGCGCCTGCTGGCCGGTCAGGATCCGTTGCAGACGGTGCGTCCGATCAAGACCGGGATCGGGCCCGTGGATCGCATGGCGATCATGGAGGTCACCTGGTACACCCGGCAGTTGCGGCGTATCGGCCGTGGCAAGGCGCCCAAGCCGGGGGAATCCGGGCTGAAGGCGTTCCTCTGCAGTCTCGTTGATACCGCGTCCGGCATGCGGCGGACGAGGCGATTGCGCGCGAGCGGCTGACAGCGGGGATCAGATCCGAACGGCGGCCCACTGTTGAGGAAATACGCAGTCGCCCCGGTCCCGCACCGCATTGCGGATTTGCTCGATAGTCCCGCCGGTACATAATGGATATTCGCGAGGCGGCTGATGCCTCGCCGGATACTCCTATGGCAGACGTACCAGCAGCAGAGGACGAGCAGGTCGGCTTCGACATCTCGGCCGCAATCTCACGGATCGAACGTCCGGATCTTCAGGGCGGCGGCACGCGCTGGACGCTGCCTCGTGGCGTGCACAAGCTGTCGCAGGCCGAGGTGGAATCGTCTCAGCGCGCGCGCATTTTCTACGGCGTCGTGCATTCCGTGGCACGCAAGGGATACACGGCGACGACCATCGCTGATATCTGTGGGCTCGCCAAGCTGTCGAAGACGACGTTCTACCAGCTGTTTCCGGACAAGGAAGCCGCCTTTCTCGCTGGCTACGAAGCCGCCCACCTGGAACTGGTGACCCTGCTCACGCAGCATCGTCTGCATGTCGGTAGCTGGAGCGACCGCATGCGGCAGGAGCTGCGGATTTATCTGGCGTTCAATCTGAACAATCCGGCACTGGCCAAGTGCTTTCTGCTCGAGATTCACGCGGCCGGCGCACGCGCATGGGGAAAGCGTGACTGGGGGCATGAGCAGTTCGCCGAGATGCATCGAATGCTGTACGAGCGCCGTCGTCAGGCCACCCCCGGGCTGCCGGACCTGCCGCAGGAGATCTTTCTCGCCGTCATCGCGGCGATCGAGGAACTCGTGTGCACCTATCTGCGTCGTGATCAGGAGGCGGAGATCATGGAGCTGTTGCCGCGTGCGCTGTTCCTGACCGAATCGATCTACAGCGGCCACCCGCCGGCCGTGGCCGCCCTTCAGCTTGCGATGGACTGAAGCGGTTCCGTCTGTTGCCGCAGGGCGGGTGGGGGCGTGTTGGCGTCCCGGGCGCGCGACTGGATTCGTGCTTCCCAGTCGGCGCGAACCTGTTGCTCCGGTCGCATCCACACCGCCCAGCTCAATGCCTGCAAGCCGGGCATGTCCCGCAGCAGCGCGCGCCAATCCTCGTCGTCGAGTGCGTCCGGGCCGTCCTCCAGTGCGCGGCGGGCGGCGTCGTTCAGTCGCTCCCTGATCGGGGAATGTCGTGAACGGGTGTCCGGTGACATGGTCCAGTGGATGGCCCAGATGACTGGATCGGCGATGGCGTCCATGGCGCGGGCCCGCCCGGCTAGTCCGACGGTTTCCGCGCGTGCGACGTCCTCGTTGGTCCACGCCAGTACGTCCGGCGCATTGGTCTCCTCGGGTGTCAGGTACAGCTTCAGCAGGCGGGCGAGCCGGCCCATCGGCCGGCTGCCGGACAGCGCCGCGACGGGAATGCTGAGAATGATCGGGCCGAGGACCGGAATGGCCCACCAGAGATACTGCGGACTCAGCCACCACAGGTAGCCGCCAGCGCCGGCCGCGACCACGGTGGGCAGCGCGAACAGGCGGATGGCGCCACCCCAGGGCAGGGCACCATCCGCCCGCGACTGACCGCCCCAGTTGGTCTTCAGACCGAACAGGGCGGACAGCACGAAACCGGTATGCGCCACCATCCGTAGCGGCGCGTAGAGGCTGGAGATCAGCACCTCGGTGATCACCGACATCAGCAGCGCGATCATGCCGCCGAATCCGCGTGACTGTCCGCGGAGGATCAGCAGCAGAGCGGCGAAGAACTTGGGTGCGATCAGGATGGCCATGGTCGACGCGAACAGGCTCAGCGCCAGTTCGGGCTGCCAGATCGGCCATTCCGGGAACAGGACCCGCTGGTCCGGAAAATACTCGGGTTCCACCAGCGTCTCGATCGACAGCTGGATCGTGGTCGCCACCAGGAACAAGAACCACAGCGGGGCCGACAGGTACGCCATCGCGCCGACCAGGAAGCCCGCGCGGTGGGCCGGGTGCAGGCCCGGCGTGTTGAACAGGCGCAGGTGCTGCAGATTGCCCTCGCACCAGCGCCGGTCGCGCTCCAGCTCCTCGATCAGGTTGGGAGGTGGTTCCTCGAAGCTCCCCGCCAGGTCGTAGGCGATCCAGACCTCCCAGCCGGCGCGCCGCATGTAGGCAGCCTCGACGAAATCGTGGCTGAGGATTGCACCGCCCAGCGGACCGCCTCCCATGCGTGGCAGGCCGCAGTACTTGATGAAGGGCGCCAGCCGGATCAGCGCATTGTGGCCCCAGTACTGCGCCTCGCTGAGTTGCCAGTAGTGCAGCCCGGCGGAGAACACGGGCGAGTAGACGCGGGATGCGAACTGCTGCACCCGCGCGAACAGCGTGCCGCGATTGGACGGGATGGGCGCGGTCTGAACGATGCCGACCTGCGGTGAGGTGTCGAGAATGCCGACCAGGTTTTCCAGGCAGTGGCCCTGGAGCACGCTGTCGGCGTCCAGCACCATCATGTAGTCGTAGCGACCGCCCCAGCGGCGGCAGAAGTCCGCGATGTTGCCGGTCTTGCGATTGATGCGGTGACGGCGACGGCGGTAGTGCACCCGCCCGGCCATGCCGAGATCGCGGATCAGTTCGGCCCAGGCCACTTCTTCCTGCACCTGCGTGTCGGGATCCGTGCTGTCGCTGAGAATGAAGTAGTGCACGCGGTCGCCCAGGCGACCGTCCTGGATCGAACGGATGGTCGCGCGCAATCCGGCGTAGACGCGATTCACCGGCTCGTTGTAGATCGGCATGACCATCGCGATTCGGGTTTCGCTGTCCGGCAGCTCGTCGGGAATCCGCCGGCTGATACGGAAGCGGTCTATGCCGGTGAGGCACAGGATGGTGCCTGCGATGGCGGTCCAGAAGCCGATCGAGACCCAGAAGAACAGCGCGCCGAACAGCAGGCCGATGACCAGTTCCAGGCCGCGCTCGCCCTGGTGGGGCAGCAGCCCGATGAAGTAGACACTGGCGAAGATGGTCTGTGCCGCCGCCAGTCCGAGCAGCAGTAGCCGGCGCCAGGTCATGATCAGTCGTTCCGATAGCGGACGGCCCGAGCGTGGTGGCGTATCCGGCATGCGCGGCGCCATCGGTGTGCGCCGCAGTGCGGGCATGGACACCAGCTTGAGTCGGGGCCACTGGTCGATGCCGTCCCGCGCGTCGGCGCCGAACCATCGCATCACGGTCCCGGCGGCGAGCTCGGCGAGGGCGGAGAAGCGCGGTGGTCGCCCGTTGCGGCTGCGTGCGCGTAGCGCGGCGCGGTGGCTTTGCGTCGTATCGTTCGGACGATCGGCCATCAGGTGGCCGGTTCCGTGTAGGTCCACACTTCGCTCAGTGGCTGCTGGTCCGGTGTCACGAGGCGAGCGCGCAGTTCGGCCGGCTTTTCCGAATCCGGTTTGAGCTTGCCGCGGATGACCAGGCGCCATCCGCCGGTCTCGCGGTTGCGGAACGCGATCTGTTCGGCGACGACGAAGTGAGGTGGGAAGCTGACATCCGCATTCACCTGAGCGTCCGTGGGCAACTCGCTCAACGCATCGCCGGCAAAATCGATCACATAGCGGTGGTTGCCTTCCGGATTCCCCGCGCGGGCGATGCGCGTGCCGATCACGCGCCCGTAGTCCGGCCCGGCGAGTTCATCATGCTGCCAGTGAATGCTGTATTCGACTTTCAGCGGCTGGTCGGCGGGGAGCCCGTCTTTCGGGCGCCAGTACGCGACGATGTTGTCGTTCACCTCGTTCCGGGTCGGGATCTGCACAAGTTCCACCGCACCCTCGCCCCAATCGCCGATGGGTTCGATCCAGGCGCTGGGCCGCTGGTGGTAGTGAGCCTCCAGATCCTGGTAGCTGGTGAAGTCGCGATCACGTTGCATCAGGCCGAATCCATGCAAATCCTTCGCCTGAAAGGCGTTGATCGACAACTGCTTGGGATTGACCAGGCCGCGCCAAAGCCATTCGTCCCCGGCATGGATCAGCAGGCCGTCCGAATCATGCACCTCGGGTCGGAAGTCATTGCGCGGCCGCGGGACGTCCTCGCCGTAGTGAAACATGCTGGTCAGCGGAGCGATGCCGAGCTTGGCGAACTCGCCGCGCCGGAACAGCGTCGCCGTCACCCGGGTCTTGGTGGTCGTGCCGGGGGTCACCAGAAAGCTGTAGGCGCCGGTGACGCTCTCGCTTTCCAGCAGCGCATGGATGCGGAACTGGTGGGCATCGCGACGGGGCCACTCGATCCAGAACTTGGTGAAGACCGGAAACTCCTCGCCGGATCGCTCGCCCGTATCGATGGCCAGGCCGCGGGCCGACAGGCCCAGCCACTGTCCGGCGCCCAGTGAACGGAAATAGCTGGCGCCGTGAAAGATGATCAGCTCGTCCTTGTAGTCCTCGCGGTTCAGCGGGTAATGCAGCCGGAAACCGGAAAAGCCCATGGACTTGTCGATGTCGGTCGGCGTCGGGTTGCTGCCGTAGTCGAACAGGTCGGGGGAGTAGTCCACACGCTGCACGCCATCGGACGTCAGCAGGTTGATCTCGACCGGGGTGTCGTAATAGAGGCCCAGGTGAAAGAACTGCGCCTCGACCGGCAGGCCGGCATTGCGCCACACGGCCTTGGCTGGCCGGAAGCGGATATCGCGATAGGCGTCATAGTCCAGGCCCTGCAGAGCTGGTGGCAGTTCAACCTTGCGCGGCTCGTAGGGCTCTTTGGACAAAGCCTGGGCATGGGCGACCAGCGACGCGTAGTCGGTGACCTCCGCGGCCTGCGATACGCCGGCCGTCGACAACATGACGGCGATGGCGACGAGCAGGGTTGTGACGGGCTGAGTGCGTGACCGCCCTCGTCGATCGGCCCTGGGCATGATGTGGTCCTTTCTTCCCTGAAAACGACATGCCCCCTCCCACCTGATGGGAACCCCGGAGACGCGACAAGTTCCCCGCCCGGTCCGTGGCGCGTGACGCGTTGCGTCAATCCAGCGTGAGCAGGTTCGCGTTGCCGCCGACTGCCGCGGTGTTGATGGTCAGCGTGCGCTCGGTCGTGAGCCGGCGCAGGTAGTCGGGACCGCCCGCCTTGGGTCCGGTACCGGACAGCCCCTCGCCGCCGAAAGGCTGGACCCCGACGACGGCCCCGACCATGTTGCGGTTGATGTAGCAGTTGCCGACCTGTGCCCGCTCGCTGATGTGCTTCCAGGTGCTTTCGATGCGGCTGTGAACGCCGAGGGTCAGTCCGAAGCCCAGCGCATTGATCTCGTCGACCAGTCGGTCGAGATGCTCGTCGTCGTAGCGCAGCACATGCAGCACCGGCCCGAACACCTCTCCGCCGATCCGCGCCAGCGAGTCGACTTCGTAGGCCACGGGGGGGAAATAGTGGCCTGATGCGTTGGCGCCGGGGACAGCTGCGATACGCCTGGCTTCGCGGTCCATGCGTTCACGATGCGCGCGCAGGCGCCCCAGGGCCTCGGTGTCGATCACCGGGCCGATGTCCGTGGAGAAGTCGCTCGGGTCGCCGATACGCAGCTCCTGCATCGCACCCGCCAGCATGGGCAGAATGCGTTCGGCGATGTCGTCCTGGATGCACAGCACACGCAGCGCCGAGCAGCGCTGTCCCGCGCTGCCGAAGGCGGACTGGATGACGTCCTTGACGACCTGCTCGGGCAGAGCCGAGGAGTCGACGATCATGGCGTTCAGGCCACCGGTCTCGGCGATCAGCGGCACGAGGGCGCCGTCCCGCTCCGCCAGTTGCCGGGCGATCAGGCGGGCCGTGTCCAGTGAACCGGTGAACAGCACGCCGGCCAGCCCGGTCATGCCGAGCAGGCTGGGGCCGATGGCCTCGCCGGTGCCGGGCAGCAGGTGGAGGACATCGGCAGGACATCCGGCCTGGCGGAAGATCCTGACCGCGGCATCCGCGATGAGCGTGGTCTGTTCCGCCGGCTTGGCGAGCACGCAGTTGCCGGTGACCAGCGCGGCCGCGACCTGGCCGGTGAAGATCGCCAGCGGAAAATTCCAAGGACTGATACAGGCGATCACGCCGCGCGGCGCGTGGCGCAGCAGATTGGTTTCGCCGGTGTAGCCCGGCAGACGCGCCGGTTCGCTCATCAATTCCCGTGCCCGGGCTGCGTAGTAGCGGCAGAAATCGGCCGCCTCGCGAACCTCGGCCTGGGCATCGGCGTAGGTCTTGCCGGCCTCGCGGACCAGCAGCGCCATCAGGTTGGCCCGCTGCGCTTCCAGGCCGTCTGCCATGGCTTCCAGTAGCCGGGCCCGTTCATCGACATCGGTGGTGCTCCACCGTTTAAATGCCGAACGGGCACGATCGGCGGCACGTTTCACATCATCCGGCGTGGCCGCATGCCAGGCGCCGACATGCCGCAGCAGGTTGGCGGGGCAGCTGACATTGATCCGTGGGCTGGTTGGTGTGTCTTCCCGCGGCGTGGGCGTCACCAGGGGTGGGGCCTGATCCAGCGCCAGGATGGCATCGGCGACCGGCACTCGGTCGGCCGCCACGGCTAGATTGATGCCGGAGGAGTTGGTCCGGTCGGGGTAGATGCCGGTCGGCAGGGGGATGCCCGGATGGGGTTTGCTGCTGACGCTGCGAAGCTCCGCGATCGGATCCTCGACGACTTCGTCCACCGGGATGGACTCATCCAGGATGCGGTTGACGAAGGATGTATTCGCGCCATTCTCCAGCAGGCGCCGCACGAGATAGGGGAGCAGATCCTCGTGCGAGCCGACCGGCGCGTACACGCGGCAGCCGACGTTCGGGTAGCGTTCGCGAACTTCCTCGTACAAGGCCTCGCCCATGCCGTGGAGGCGTTGGAATTCGTAGCTGTCGCGTGGGCGGTCGCGTTCGCCGTCATCCGCGAACGCGCGGATCGCGGCGACGGTGTGGGCGTTGTGGGTCGCGAACTGCGGGTAGATGACGTCACGCGCTCCAAGCAGGGCGCGGGCGCAGGCCAGGTAGGACACGTCGGTCGTGCACTTGCGAGTGAACACCGGATAGCCGGACAGGCCCTGTTCCTGCGAACGCTTGATCTCGGTGTCCCAGTAGGCGCCCTTGACCAGTCGGACCGGGATTCGCCGGCCCAGTTCGCGACCCAGGGCCACCAGCCATTCGATCTGTGGCAGCGCACGTTTCTGATAGGCCTGACAGGCCAGCCCCAGGCCGTCCCAGCTGCGGTTCGACGGATGCCGGTAGGCGGTCTCGAACACCGACATCGCCAACTCCAGGCGGTCCGCTTCCTCGGCATCGACCGTCAATCCGATGTTGGCTGTACGAGCGGCTTCGCACAGCGCCAGCAGTCTCTCGGGCAGGTCTCGCAGTACACGCTCGCGCTGGCTGTACTCGTAGCGTGGATGCAACGCGGAGAGCTTGACCGAGATGCCCGGTCCGCTGATGACGTCGCCGTTCTTGCCCAGGCCGTTGCCGATGGCCCGGATCGCCAGGATGTAGGCGTCGAAATACCGGTCCGCGTCGGCGGCGGTCAGTGCGGCCTCGCCAAGCATGTCGAAGGAATGCCGGATCTGGGGACTCCTGGCCTTGCCGGCGCGCTTGAGTGCGTCCTCGATCGTCCGTCCCATCACGAACTGGCTGCCCATCATCCGCATCGCCTGGCGTAGCGCCGTGCGGATCACGGGTTCCGAGCTGCCGGCGATGAGCTTGTCTAGCATGCCGCGCCAGGCCTTCGCATCCCGAGTCGGGACGCGAATGATCCGGCCGGTGAGCATCAGTCCCCAGGTGGAGGCGTTGACGAACAGCGACTCACTGCGGCCGAGGTGTGATTCCCAGTTCGCGTCACCGAGTTTGTCGGCGATGAGCTTTTCCGCGGTCTCCTCGTCCGGGATACGCAACAAGGCTTCGGCCAGGCACATCAGCAGCACGCCCTCGTCGGAGGACAGGTCGTACTCCTGCATGAAGGCATCCAGCGCCGACTGTTCATCCTTGCGTCGACGCACCCCCTCGACCAGGGTGGCCGCCTGCCCGCAGATGTTGAGCGCGGCCTCGTCCGACAGGGCGGCCGCGGTGATCAATTGCTCGACGGTTGCAGCCTCGTCGGCGAGATAGTGACGGTCGAGATCCTGGGGCACGGGCGGCTCTCACATAGATGTATGCGACATGGTAGTCCCGTGATGGCCGCTTCCGGAATCCGTGAATCTGACGATTTCAGGCATGAAAAAGGCCCCACCAGCTGGCTGGTGGGGCCCGAATCCTACGAAATGTCAGTCCTGACTAGTGCAGCCAGCGCCGACGGCGCAGTGCTGCCAGACCGCCCAGGGCGACCAGCACACCGCCGCCCAGGGCGCCGGAGCCACCGCTTCCGCCGGAATTGCCGTCATTGTCCACCACGGTGAACTGCAGCGAGCTGGACAGGTTGTTGTAGTTGTTGTCCGAGCTTTGCGTGCGGGCCGTGACCGTCAGCGTTTCGGTTTCCTGCTGCACGTCGTCATCAACCGCGATCAACTCCACCGTCTGGCTCACGTTCCAGTTGGACGGGGTGAAGACGAGGCGTGATGCGTCAGCCGGATTCGCCGTGCGCACGTTCAGTCGGGACGGTGTCTCGAAGCTGACGGTGACGTTTGCCGTCGGACGCGATGCCAGAACAACCGTCGCCGTGCCGGCCGTGCCGCCCTCGGTGACCGTCAGGCTGCTGCCGCTGGACTCGACGACAAACCCGACGTCGTCGTTGTCCTCGATCGACAGCGCGGCGCTTGACGGTGCGCCCAGCGGGGTGTCCTCGCCGCTGGAGGTCACGTTCGACAGGGTGATCACCACCGTTTCCGTGGCCTCGGCGATCGCATCCTCGGTCAACGTCACCCGGATCGCCTTCGGATCGGTATCACCATTGGCCCAGGTGATCGTGCCGTCGGCGAGGACGTAGTCGGTGCCGTTGATCGCGGAGCCGCCGCTGACCTCGTAGTCCACCGTTACCGCACCGGCGCCCATGCCGATCCGCAACACGGTGAGGTCCACGCTGCCATCGCCTTCATCGGCGGTGTAGGCGTCTCGTTCGAAACGGACCTGCGTCTCGTTGTCCTCAATCGTGACTTCGGCCGAGGCGGTATCACCCAGCAGCACGCGCGCGCCAGGCGTGGGTTCCGTCAGATCGACGGTGAACACCCGGTCGACGTTCAGCGTCGCATCGTCGTTGACATCAACGGTGAAGGACTTGGAGCCGGTTTCTCCATCCGCCCAGTTGAGCGTGCCGGTCGCGGCCGTGTAGTGGCTGGGTGCGGTGGCGGTGCCATCGACCGTCGAGTAGGTGACGGTCGCGGCGCCGGACGCCGAGCCCGAACGCGTGGCCGACAGCGTCACCGTGCCGCCTTCCACGACGACGTAGGTCTCCATGTCCAGCGTGATGACGGTTTCGTCGTCAATGACCGTGACCGCCGTCGTGTCTTCGGCAGCGATGGAGACCGTGGCGCTCGGCGACGGTTCGCTCAGTGAAACCGTGAAGACGCGGTCGGCATTGACCACCGAGTTGTCGACCAGGGTGACCGTTGCGCTCTTGGTCCCCGACTCGCCGTCCGCCCAGCTCAACGTCCCGTTCAGCGCGGTGTAGTGGGTCGGGGCGGTCGCGGTGCCATCCGTGGTCGAAACGGTGACCGAGGCTGCGCCAATGGTTGAGCCGCTGCGCACCGCCGAGATCGTCACAGTCCCGTCACCTTCCTCTGCCGAGGCCGTGGCGGTCGCCATCGCGATCACGGTGTCATCGCTTTCGATGGTCACGGTTGCCTGGGCCTGCGCCCCGATGAACACGCGGTTGGCGGGGGTGGCGTTGATCAGCGAGACCGTGAAGTCCCGCGGATCGTTCACGCCGGCATCGTCGAGGATCGGAACCGACAGCATCTTCGTTCCGGTCTCTCCGTCGGCCCAGTTCAGCGTTCCGGACGTGGCGGTGTAGTGAGTCCCTGCCTCGGCAGTCCCGTCCGCCGTCTGGTAGTCCACGCTTGCGGCACCGAAGGAGCCGATCCGGGTGGCGGAGATCGTGACCATGCCATCACCTTCGGTGACCGTCGCCGTGCTCATGTCGAGCATGATGCTGGAGTCGTTGTTGGTGATCATGACCGAGGTCGAATTTTCCGCAGCGATATGCGTTGTGGCACTCGGCGTCGCTTCGCTCAGGCTGGCCGTGAACGCGACGGTGTCGTTGACCAGCTGGTCGTCAACAATCGGTATCGTCACGGACCTGGAGCCGGTCTCGCCATCCGCCCAACTCAGCGTGCTGGTGGTGGTTGTGTAGTCCCCGGGCGCAACGGCAGAGCCATCCGCAGTGCTGACGGTGACTGCTGCGTCACCGAGGGCCGTTCCCGAACGCGTGGCGGAGATCGTGACCATGCCCGCGTCTTCCGCCACGGTGATTTCCGCCGTGTCCATGGTGATCAGCGAGTCGTCGTCAGCGATGGTGATATCGGCGCTCTGGATGTTGCCAAGCACCACGTCTTCGGACGGCATCGGATTGCTGATCGCGACTGAGAATGTACGGGCGGCTTCCGGGGTGTCGTTGTTGAGCACTGGCACCGTGAATGTCTTGGGCCCGTTTTCACCATCGGCCCATTCGATCGTGCCGTTGGTCATGGTGTAGTCCTGCCCGGCAACCGCACTGTCATCTGAAGTGGCGTAGTCGACGCTGATCGCCCCAACGGAGCCGGTGCGCGTTAGCGACAGGGTAACCTCGCCTGCGCTTTCGACGACGGAATAGGTCGTCGCATCCAGGGTCACTGCATTGTCATCGTCCGTGATGGTGGCAGTCGCGGTGCTGGGTTCAACGATGACCGCATTGACCGGATTCAGTAGCGTCACCGAGAACGTCTCGTCGCCTTCGATCTGGGTATCCGGCAGGACATCGAACGTTACGTTCTTGGTTCCGCCTTCGTCAGCGGCCCAGGTCACGGTCACGGAGCGGGCGTCGTAGTCGACTTCCTCCGTCGCCGTTCCGCTGCCATCGACGGACATCACGTCAACCTGTGCGGCGAGTTCAAGTGAGCCCACGCGTTCAAGTGCGACGGTGACCGTTCCGCCGTTTTCACGATCGGACCGGAACGCGGTTTCGGTGAACCGTATGCCGAGGCGATCTTCGATCGTGACAGGTGTTGAACTCGCGCCTTCAATCGTGGCGCCTTCGGACTGAGACATCAGCGCGACGGTGAACATCTCCGCACCTTCCGCGTCGTCGTCGGCAACAAGCGGGACGGTGAAGCTTCGGGTGGTTTCCAGGCCGTCGCCGTCGCTCCAGGTCAGCGTGCCGGACGTCGCCGTGTAGTCTTCTGGTGCGAGTGCCGTGCCATCGTCCGTGGCGTAGGCGATGACGATGTCGTCGCCGGTGATCGGATCCAGCGGACTGACCGAAATCTCGATGGATCCGGCGTTCTCGTTTTCCGCCCAGGATGCCTGGTCGAACTGGAACCGCACGACTTCGTTGGAGCGGATGATGCCTTGCGCGGAGCTTGGTTCATCCAGCATGGCTTCCGCGCCACTTTCGCAGCCCGATACCGCATCCTCCCCGAACGACAGCGACACGCTGAAGCGCTCGTCGCCTTCACGCTGTGCGTCGTCAGAGATAGGTACGTCAAATGTCTTGGTCGTGTCGTCGCCGTCCTCGAACACCAGCGAACCGGATCTTGCCGTGAAATCCGAACCTGCGTCGGCCGTTCCGTTGCTCGTGGCGTAGTCCACGGTCACCGTGCAATCGGTGCCACCAAGACGCTGGACACTGAAGGTGGCATTGGAGTTCGTACCTTCGGTGACCATGATCGACGCTTCGGTGAAGCTGAACTGGCCAGCCATCGCGGCGTCATCGGAATCAATCTCGACATCCAGAGTGCTGTTGTCGCCCAGCGCGAAATTCGCCGGGTTGTCCGCACCGTCGGGGAGTGACAGTCCGAGCGAGAAGCTGATGTTGTCGAGCTCGAAGTCATCGTCGTCCGTGATCGTGACGTTGAAGGTCTGTGTCGCCTCTCCGTCATCGAACGTGATCAGCAGGTCTTCGATCGCGACATAGTCTTCGTTGTCCACACTGCTGGCGGTGCCGTCGGTCGAATTGACCAGCACGGACACGGCTTTGTCGGTTCCACCGGTTCGAGTGAGCGTAATGCTGACGTTGCCATCGTTCTCGTTGACGACAAACGGGTCCTCGGAATCATCGAACTCGAATTCGACCGTGCCGACCTCGATGTCGTTGATTGTCGCGGTGACCGGTTGTTGTGTACCCAGGTCCCAGGTTGTCTCGCCCGCGAGCAGCAGCGAGAAGACCTCGTCGGCTTCGACGCTGGTGTCGTCGTCGATTTCGACGGAAATCAGCTCCGACAGCGTTTCGCCGGCGGCGATCGCCACGACCGAAGGTGACGTCGGGCTGGTGAAGTCGACTCCGGCTTCGGCCTCGCCTTCACCGGTGCCGCCTTCGAGGACTACGGCGATGTTCGCCGCCGCTGTCGACAGATCACCGTATCGTTGCAGGCGGAACTGCAGCGGGGAGTCGTCCTCGTCCACGGACATGCTGGGATTCTCGAACTCTACCGCGGAGAATCCGGCGAACTCGTAGGCACCGGCGTCGCGAATCACTGCCGTCATGTCATCGTTCAGGCCGTCTGCCGCGGGTGCGCCACGCTGGTCGCTTGCAGTTCCGAGCTGATTGCCGGCGTCAATGGCCGGGCTGCCGACCAGGAGGCGGTGCATCAGCAGACCCGTGTCGCCAGGTAGTGCGACCGTGTTGCTGCTCGCGGATAGCGTCGGGCTGATCAGCGCCTGACCGACACCCGAGAGTTCGGTGTCCGTCTGCTGCGTGAACCCGCAAGTGGAATCTGACGCGACGTTGGAGCCGGCTGTCAGTGTGGAATCATGACTGAAGGTGCCGGAGCAATTCGCCGGAATGTTGCCGACCAACAGGTTCTTGTGGAACGGAGCGTCGGAATTGCCAGGGAAGAGGTCGTCGAGCTGGTTGGCTGAGATCTCGAAGCCGTAGCCCTCGCCGCCACCGAATGGTGCGTCGGACCCGTTGAAGGCGATCGTGCAGTTCACCATCGAGGATGCGCGTGCGTTCGCCGAGTCAGCGGCGACACCGGCTCCAGTGGCCGCCTCGTTGCCCGAGACCGTGCAGTTGGACGCCGCGATTGAGCCGCCGCGCGAGTCGGTGATCCCCAGGTAAATGCCGCCACCGGACGTGCTGGCGACGTTCGCCGTCAACGTGGTGCCGGACACCGTGATCGGGCCTCCGAGACCCACTGCCAGACCGGCTCCATTGGCAGCCGTATTGTCGATGATCTGCGAGTCTTGAATTTCCCAGACCAGGGTGGCGAGCCGCTTTTCCGCGTAGATGCCACCACCGTCGTCTGTTCCGGCGGCATTCCCCGAGATGACCACGCGATTGAGTAGTGTCGATCCCGTTGCATCAAGTCGGCTGGACAGGCCTGCGCCCGCTCCGTTGGGCTGGGTGAAGACGCTCGTGACCAGCGAGTTGCCAGAGAGCGTGGAGTTAGTGAGCGTCAGAAAGCCTTCGTTGTCGATGGCGCCGCCGAATGTGCTGGCTGTAGCGTCGGAGATGTGGGTATCGGAAATAATGGCGGTTTGCTCGGCCGCGATCTTGATTGCTCCACCCGGTCCCGCCGCGGCGCTGGTGCCGCTGATGATGACCGAGGTGATTTCAATTGTTGACGGGCGCGGTGTGCCGTTGGATTCCTGGGGATTGAAATGAATCGCGCCACCGCCGCGCGCGTTCTGGGTGACGCAGTCGGTGATCGAGAGGTTCTCGATTCGGTAGTCATCACTCTGGGCGCCGACGAAGGCGAACGCGGCTGGCGGGTCCTCAGAGCCGCCGGGAGACAGGCACGAAACCTGGACTGCCGGATCGGTGCCGCCTTCGACGATCTGACCGATGATTTGGACGGGCACCGCAACATCCGGGAGGTCCCCGCTCTGTACAAACACCGTGGCGACGCCGTCTTGTTGGCCGATCGACTCAAGGTTAAAGTTGATCGTGTGGTAGGGGGGTGTTTCGCCGCCCACGTCGGTCTGGGTGTTCAGGAAGGTGATCGCGTCACGCAACGAGCATGTTGTCTCGGCATCGTCGTCGTTGCACCCGCCTTGGCCCTGCATGCCGGTGTCGACAACCACGGTGAGCGCGAAACCGGGTGTTGCCGCGGTCAAGGCCAGGGCGATGAGAAGGGCGCGAAACGCGTGAGTCATGTTTTTTCCCCTCCGTTGCTTCCAGTGCGGCGCGTCCGCATGGCAACGGCTTGAATATCAATAAAGAAGTGGAGTCCCCTGAAGCGGAGTATGCCGTCAGGTAGATGAAGTCTTCAATAATCCGGAGCGAGTATTGCTTCCCGGCCGATCAGCGTTCGGCGCTCGCCTTATAACTGGTAACGAAAAACGCGGAAAAAACCGGACACCAGTTTTCGGGTTTGTAATAAATGCCAACGTCGGCTTATGACGAGAAAACCCGAATCCCGACCACGAGCGTGGCTGTCAGGGCGACAACGAGGAGTCCGAACAACCACACGGCACCGGGTTTCGGGCGCCGGCGGGCTTCGGCCGGTTCAGGCGGCGGGAGAGAGTGACGTCGCATCAGATCGATATTGCGTCGATTAGCTTTCCATACGACATCGAACGCATCTCCGAGTACCGGAATCAGGCCGACCAGTGCATCGATGCCGACGTTCAGGAGCATTCGGGCCACGAGACGTTTCGGGGCGCCGAGTTGCCAGTAGCGGGCGACCAGGCCGAGCGCGACAACCGCGGTCGCGATGTCGCCAATTCCCGGAATCAGACCGGCCAGGCCATCAACACCCGTCCGGATTCGGGTGCCCGGGATGCGGATGCAGTCGTCGAGCAGCCAGACGTAGCGGTCGAGCTCACGCTGAATCTGTTCGGAACGCTCCGGAGACAGGTTGGCCATCAGTTAGAATTCGCGCTGGTGTTGCGGAAGAGATAATGAATCCGTTTCGTTGGTTGATGCTTGCAGTCGCCTGGCTGTGGCGCAAGCCATTGCTGTGGTGGGTGCGGGCGCGCATCGTGCCGGATCCGCCGGAGTCGATTCTCGGCGAGGCGGCGGATCGGCCGGTTTGCTATGTGTTGCCGGTCCGGAGCTGGTCGGATCGCGTGGTGGTCGAGTCCGTGGTTCGCAGCCGGGGGCTGCCGCTGCCCTACCTCACGCGCCAACGGTTGCCGACGCCGGAGCGAGCCGCCGTGCTGTTTCTGCCCGCGTTGGCGCGGGTGCCGGACGGTCAGCCCAGCGAGCTGGAATCGCTCATCGACGCGGCGCTGGGTTCCGGCGACTACGACGTGCAGCTGGTGCCGGTGTCCGTCTACTGGGGGCGCGACCCGGGGCGCGAGACTTCGTTGCTCAAGATCCTGTTCACCGATAGCGATCAGGCCGGGTGGCTGCGCAAGTTCTTTATCGTGCTGGCCAACGGGCGCAACACGCTGGTGAGTTTCAGCAAGCCGTTGTCGTTCAGCGAGTTCATGGCTGAGCAACCGGATCGCCCGACCGGTCTGCTCAAGCTTTCCCGCATCCTGCGTCTGCACTTCAGCCGCAATCGCAGTGCCGTTCTGGGGCCCAGCCGATCGAATCGGCAGGCGGTGGTGCGCAGTCTCAAGCACCATCCGTCCGTGCGGGTCGCGATCGACGCCGCGATCGAGGAGGGGCGTGGCTCCCGCGAGGATGTGCTGGCCACGGTGCAGCGCTACGGCGAGGAAATCGCCGCCGACTACACGATGGCCGCGATCCGGTTCATGGAGGTCGTGCTGGACTGGGTCTGGAAGCGAACCTTCGACGGTCTCAGCGTGTTCAACGTCGATGCGGCACGCGAGGCGGCGCACGACGGCGGCGTGGTGTATCTGCCGTCGCACCGGTCCCATTTCGACTATCTGCTGGTGAGTTATCTGCTCTACAAGCAGGGGCTGGCGCCGCCGCACATCGCCGCCGGGATCAACATGAATTTCTGGCCGGTCGGCGGACTGCTGCGACGTTGCGGGGCGTTTTATCTGCGCCGCAAGTTCCGAGGCAACAAGCTCTACAGCGCCGTGTTTCGCGCCTATGTGGATGCGCTGGTGGCCCGCGGTACGCCGATCAGTTTCTATCCGGAGGGCGGGCGCAGCCGGACAGGACGTTTGCGTCGACCGATGATGGGCATGTTGTCGATGACGGTGGAGAGCGCGCTGCGCAATCCGGACAAGCCGGTCAAGCTCGTGCCGGTGTTCCTGGGTTATGACCGCATCATGGAGGTCAACAGCTACTTCAGCGAGTTGCGCGGGCAGAAGGCGAAACGTGAATCCGCCGCCAAGTTGCTCAAGGCGGGGCGCAGCCTCAAGCGCAAGTACGGGCAGCCCTACATCGCGTTCGGGGAGCCGCTGGACGTGCTGGAGCATGTGCAGAAAGCCTGCCCGGACTGGCGCGACACCGACTGGTCGGCCGACGAACGCCCGGACTGGTGGGCGGGCTTTGTGTCGCAGCTGGGTCTGGAGATCATGCGGCGGATCAACGGCACGGCGGTGGTCAGTCCGGTGGCGCTGACGGCGGTAAGCCTGCTCGCCAGCCAGC
>CALBOV010000413.1 GCA_937896565.1 uncultured Salinisphaerales bacterium | reverse complement strand
CCTCCGCCGAGCCCCAGGGCGGCGTGCAGTTGCAGGGCGAGGCGGCGATCTGCGCGCTGTACGTCAACGAGTTGCTGCTGCGGCTGCTGGCCCGTGACGATCCGCATCCGGAGATCTACCCCCTGTACTGGGCCTGTCTGCGCCGGTTGCCGACGGGGGAGGAGCGTGAACCCGCGTTGCGCCGCTTCGAATACCGCTTGCTGGAGGCGCTGGGCTACGCGTTCTCCCTGGACATCGATGCGCGGGGCGAGCCGGTCCGGGCGGACCGCGCGTATTGGCTGGATGCTCATGCGGGTCTGATGCCGGTGGAGCGGACGGATGGCGAGACCGTCAGCGGCTCGGCGCTGCTGGCGCTGGCGGCGGATACCTGGACCTCCGCGGCGGACCGGGCCCAGGCCCGGCGCCTGATGCGCGCGGCGCTGGCACCGTATCTGGGCACGCGACCGCTGGAGTCTCCGCGCCTGCTCAAGCGGCTGCGGCAGATGGAGTCGTCAGGTCGGTAAGTTGGCCCGGAGGCACCGGGGCAGGCGCTTTTTTTTGCGCGCGCCTCTATGATGCGCGTCCGTTTCCACATGCATTCTTAGCGTTTTGCTGTCGCCATGAGTCACCCTCCGATCCGTCTCGGCGTGAACGTCGATCACGTCGCCACTATTCGCCAGGCCCGCGGCACGGTTTATCCGGACCCGGCCGAAGCCGGCTTGCTGGCCGCGCATGCGGGTGCCGACGGGGTCACGGTTCATCTGCGTGAGGATCGGCGCCACATCCAGGAGCGCGATGTCCGGTCGCTGGCGGCTCAACTCAACGTGCCGCTGAATCTGGAGATGTCCCTGGCCGACGACATGCTGGACTTTGCCGTAGCCGTCGCGCCGCCGCATTGTTGTCTGGTGCCGGAGCGGCGCGAGGAACTGACCACCGAAGGCGGCCTGGACGTCGCCGGGCAAACCGATCGCGTACGGCGCGCCGTCGAGCGACTCGCCGGCGCTGGTGTGCGTGTCTCGCTGTTCATCGATCCGGATGAGCGCCAGCTCGAAGCTGCGGTGGCCGTCGGCGCGCCCGCGGTCGAAATCCATACCGGCGAATACGCGGATCATCCGGAGCGGATGGACGAGCTCGCTGCCCGGATTCGAAACTTTGCCCGCGAGGCCTCCGCCGCCGGGCTGGAAGTCCACGCCGGGCATGGTCTGCATCTCGACAACGTGGGTCCCATCGCGGCGATCGGCGAGATCGTCGAGCTCAACATCGGGCATTTTCTCGTCGCGCGGGCGCTGTTCGTCGGTTTGCCGGCCGCCGTCAACGAGATGAAGCAGCGGATGGTGGCGGCTCGGGGCTGAACCGGGGCAGGCGCCTCAGTCACTCAGCTTGTCGAGATAGGCGTCCACCTGTGCGAACAGGGTCTCGCGCAGCGGCTCCAGTTCGGACCAGGCAACGTCGGTCTCATCCTTGCCAAGACGCTGCTCCAGGCGGCGGCAGACATCGCGCAGGGCATGCAGCTTGTAGAACGCCGCGGTGCCGTGGAGCTGGTGCGTGGCGTCATAGGCCTGCCGGATGTCCCGCTGCTGCCAGGCATCGCGAATCTGCTGCACCTGCAAAGGTAATTCCGCGCGCAGCATGTCCCGCAGTTCCGGATCGTCGGTCAGTGGGGGTGTATCGCCGGATTCCGCCGGTTCGGCCAGCCGCAGCAAGTGGCGCAGCAGCACGCGGTCGTCCGCGCCCTTTTCCAGCACGCTGTCGGCGCCGGCCTGCAACCACTGCTTGCGCAGCTCCGGCGACACGCTGGCGCTGAGTCCGATGATCAGCAGCCCGTCGCCGTGCTCCAGCGCCCGCAGCGCCT
>CALBOV010000412.1 GCA_937896565.1 uncultured Salinisphaerales bacterium | reverse complement strand
TCACCTTGGCCTCGGCCAGGGCCTTGACGACATCCGGGTTGCGATGCGTGTAAATGAAGCTGGCCAGAATCGACCCGGCCTTCATGTTCTTGATGTCGGCGACATCAGGCGGGGCCACATGCAAAATGACATCGGCGGATTTCAGGGCCGTGGCCTTCGCCTTGACGATCTTGGCGCCCTTGTCCTTGAACGCGGTATCGGGAATCCGGCTTCCCGCACCGGCGCCGGCCTGCACGGACAATTCCGTGCCCAGCTTGACGACGCGATCGACCACGGCCGGAGCCATGGCGACGCGTTTCTCCCCGCTCGCGGACTCCTTGGGTACAAACAGCTTCACAGTCATGTGAAAGCGCTCCTCGGATCAAACAAATTGAATGTCGGGCAAGACCGGTCGATCCCCGTACTCAGGTGAATCGGTCCGGCATTTCCCTTGTTATGTCGTCAATCCCGACGCGACCGCCCCTACTTCAGGTCGCTCGGGTCTCGCTCGGCGTATCCGCTCGGGAGCGCAAACACGCTGGACCGCAGTTCGGGGTGCTTGACCCCGGTGAGCCGCTGGTTGCGCTTGCGTTCGCCTCCCTGGCTGTCAATCAGCACCGGGACTCCTGGCAACTTGTCGGCACGAGGGGCGGCGCTGCCTGCAAACCCGGTCGCCTCGCTCAGCTTGGCGAGCAGGGCATACATGGCCTGTACCGTCTCGTATTCCTCATCCGACATGCCCAGATCATCCGGGGCCGCGACGCAAAGGGTTTCCTTCGCGCCACGCTGCTCGACGACATAGTTCTCGCACTTCACACCGGCCACGGACTGCGAGGAGCCAGTCGCCTGTGGTTCCGGGGGTGCGGTTTTTTTCAGTGTTCGTCCGCCGGTCATGCGCTGCATCATCTGCTCCGCCATGGCGCGCTGCTCGGGTGGCAGCTTGGCCATCTCGGCTTCCCATTCGGCACGGGCGGCATCCATCTGGCCCCCGAGCTTGCGAATCCCGGCTTCGTCGACACGGGTGTAGCTCCGATCCGTCGGGCTGATGATGAACAGCGTGTCCTCATCCGCCTTGTAGAGCATCCACTCGCCGGACTCGCCACCGTCGATACGCACGGCGCCGTCCACGAGTTGCACCGTCGAGGCCGCGCCGGCATCCGTGGTGTCGAAAGACAGCACGGTATCGGCATGAACCGTCGGTGCTACGCTCGCGGCGCAGAGGAGCATCAGGGCGCGCATCGGGACTCCATATGAAGCAGGCAAATCAAACCGTCAAAACGATGGACCGGCGAGTCTACTTGATCGATGCGTCGGTTTACATCTTCCGGGCGTGGTTCTCGCTGCCCGATTCCATGACCGATTCTGTCGGCCGACCGATCAACGCGTTGACGGGATTTTCCGACATGCTCGCCCGGCTGATCCGCGCCCGATCGCCGCGACGAATCGCCGTCGCCTTCGATGAAAGCCTGACCAGCTCGTTCCGCAATCGCATCGATCCGGCGTACAAGGCGAACCGCGAATCGGCGCCGGAGGAGCTCAAGCACCAGTTCCGAATGGCGCGTCAGCTCTGCGATGCCGTGGGTCTCTACAACCTCGCCTGCGAGGAATTCGAGGCCGACGACTACATCGGCACGCTGGTGCTCATCGCCCGTGCACATGACACGCCGGCGATCATCGTCAGCCCGGACAAGGATCTCGCCCAGCTGCTTGGCCCGGAGGACGCGATCTGGGATTTCGCCAAGGACGACTGGCTGGATGACGCTGCCATCACCGCCAAGTTTGGTGTCAGCCCCGAGCAAATGCTGGATTACCAGGCGCTCGTCGGCGACACCGTCGACAACATCCCGGGCATCGCCGGCATCGGGCCGAAAGCGGCCGTGGCGCTGCTGTCGGCATTCGGTTCGCTGGACGCGATCTACGCCGACCTCGACGCGGTCCTGAGCCTGCCGGTGCGGGGGGCGCGACGGCTGCATCGCCTGCTGGACGAGCAGCGGGACGTGGCCGAACGTTCGCGAGAACTCGCCCGCATCGTCACATCGATTCCGCTGGACGACGCCTGGGCGCAATTGCAGTGGCGCCGGCCCACGGCGTCCGACGCAACCGACGCCCTGACGGACACCGGCCTGGGCCGCGGCGCGATGACACGCCTGCTGGAGGCCTGCCAACCGGACCTGAACCCTCGTTCCGGCAGCAGTCCCTAGCGCAGGTTCGGCCTAGCGCTTGTCACGGTAGACCCAGGGGTCGTTGACTCCCAGATCATCTCGCATGCGATCGGCCGCCGCCTTCGCGGCCGCGACCGAATCGAAACCGGGAACGACGAGCCGATACCAGAGCCGGCCCTTCACGGTAGCCTCCACGATCTCGACCGGAAACTCGGTCTCGCCGTAACGCTCACGGGTGCGAATGGCGTCCTGCTCATCGATGAACGAGGCCAGGCTGATCGTCCAGGGGCCGCGACGCGGGGTTGTCACCGTCGCAGCGGGAACCGGCGCCGGCGCCACCACGGGTGCGGATTCGGGTTTCGGGGCCGCCGGTTTCGGCAATGGCTTCGGCGGGCTCGGCTTGCTCACCGGCTTGCTCACCGGCTTGGCATCAGGCTGCTGCCGGGCAGCGGGTGGCGGGGACGGGCGCGCCGCCACCGGCTCGACCCGGGACGATGCCACCTCCGTCGGCTCTGGCTTCGGCTCGGAGAAGCGAATCGACCCCGCGTCGCGGAAGGCGAGAATTCGGTCGGCATCAATCCCGTCAACCGACAGGAACGCCGTCGTCGCACCGGACTGACCACACCAGGGCGGCTGCATCAGATGTCTGGCGGCAGCGCCGCCGTCGGCCAGCGTCAGTTCCAGCTTGCCCGCACGCACGCAGGCGCTGACCCGCTCATCGCTCCGCTGCAACAGGAACTCCCCCGGGTGAACCGTCACCTGCTGCGCGCCCAGTTCCAGTGAAAACGGCCACGCCGCGCCGAAACCCGGACGCGCCCAGTTCACCCGAAGAAAACCGCGCTGCAATTCCAGTTCCGTCGCCAGATCCAGCGCGAACGAGGAGTCCGGAATCCTCCGCAACACCAGTGCCGAGCCGCCCGCCAGTTCCATCCGTCCGTAACGGCCGACCTCGACCACGGCACGACCGTCCGGACCGGTCCGGATCATGTCTCCGCTGCGGATATCCTCGAGCGCCTGCGCCGCGCGGGACTCGCCGCCGCGGACCCGCTGCACATCACCCTCGACCTCCACCAGATCGAAACCGCCCGCCAGGGCCGGACGGGCGACCAGGCTCAGCAGCCCGCAACAGGCCAGCACCAGAATGCGCCGGCCATCTGCCACCGTCGGATAACGCAATCGCATGAAAACCCCGGGACTCGTCCGGTCGCGAAAATTCGGCGCTCATTGTGCCCTGCAAAACACGCGGCGTCGCCCGTGCGCGGCGCCCCCGACCCGTGTCATGAACCCGCGCTCCGGCGCAGGCCGCGATCTCGCCCGCTAGTGCTCGCGAGTCACCCGTCGGCGGCGCCCTGACTCTCGCGGCCGCTCGAAGCACCCGTCACCACCGGTGCCGGCACACAGCGATCACGGCCCTCGGATTTGGCGCGGTAAAGGGCCTTGTCCGCCATCGCGATCAGATTGCGAACCGTGCCGCCGGCCTGGGGGCGCATGGCGGCCACGCCGACGCTGATGGTCACCAGACCGTCCTCGCCGCTGGCATGGATGATCTTCAGCCGCCGGATCGACTGGACCAGGCGATCGCCGAAAGTCTCCGCGCCGCTGATGTCGGTGCGCGGCAGCAGCAGGCAGAACTCCTCGCCCCCGTAGCGGGCGGCCAGATCGCTGGCCCGATACGTGGCGCGCTTCAGTTCGGCCGCGACCTTCTTGAGTGCCTGATCACCCGCCTGGTGGCCGTAGGTGTCATTGAACGACTTGAAGTGATCGATATCGATCAGCGCGATCGCAAGCCATTCCCCGGATCGCCGGGTCTCCTCCCAGAACAGGTTCAGGCGCTCATCCAGCAAGCGCCGGTTGCCCAGACCCGTCAAGCCGTCCTGGCGGATCAGTTGCTCCAGCGCCATGTTGGCCTCATGCAGCTCCAGGGTTCGCGCCTTGATGATCTGCTCGCGGTCATCCATTTCCTGCTGCAGCAACTCGCGCGCACCGGATTCACGGGCCAGCGCCTCCCGGGTTTGCGCATGGGAATCCGCCAGCCGATGGATCAGGGATTGCAGGCTGCCGGCCAGCGCATGCACTTCAACGGCGGCGCCGGACGGAATGTCGGGCAGGCGCTCGGGATGCTCAAGGTCGGCCTGGGTCATCGCCTCCGAAATCCGGGCAACGGGCTGCGAAACACGTCGCGCCAGTTGTCGAGCCAGCCTCCAGGCGATCAGCGACACCGCAACCAGCAGTATCAACGCCGCGAGCAGCGAGTCGACACCGTATTCGAGCAGGGTCTGGACGCGAGTGGCGACACCCATGGTCCAGCCCAGCGTCAAAGGCGTGAAGACACCCAGCCAACGGTCCGCGGAGTCATCCAGCACGAAGACATCGCCAGCCGCCGCGGCAAACCCGTT
>CALBOV010000411.1 GCA_937896565.1 uncultured Salinisphaerales bacterium | reverse complement strand
ACGGAGCTGGACGAGCGGATTCGCGCGCTGGAGCAGCTTCGGGATCAGCTGACCGATTGCATCGGATGCGGGTGTTTGTCGATTGATCGGTGTCCGTTGCGGAATCCGGGGGATGCGTTGGGGGAGGGGGGGGCTGGGGCGCAGCTTCTGGTTTCGTCGGACGTTTGAAACCATTCACGTTCGGCCCGCTGGCTCCGCCGCTGTCTGTGCTTCTCGGCTGAGCAAACGGCACGAAAAACCAGGCTCCGCTTCAGCCTCGGGTTGAACTCCGTTGGACGTGGCCGAGCATCGCAGCGGGCGGTGGATCAGTCGGCGCGCAGCGCCGAGCGAGGCAGGGATGCCGAAGCCGTTGCAGTCGGGCCAGGACGGCCCGTCTGCAACGCCCACCGGCTGCGAGAAGCGCAGGGCACCAGCCGCCAAAGGCGGCTGGCCACGTCCCGGGCGCCCTTTCTTTTCGCCGGTTTTCTTTGGGCGTACAAAGAAAATCGGCTCGCCCGGCAGGGCGAAACCCGGCGCATCAAGCACACATGCCCGTGGTGGATGTCGCCACCCTGATTGACCTCACTGACACCATCCCATCAGCGCCCCGGATGTTGCAGTGCGACACCCCCAGGATTACCGTGACGCCCAATTTTTCTTACGACTGGAGCACTCCATGTCCGATCTCCCACGCAAGGTCGCCATCGTCGGCGGCGCACGCATTCCGTTCTGCCGTTCCAACACGGCTTACAGCAACGAGTCCAACCACTCCATGCTCACGGCCACGCTCGACACGCTGGTCGACAAGTACAACCTCGCCGGTGAACGCCTGGGCGAGGTCGCCTCCGGCACGGTGATGCACCTGCGTCCGACCACCTGCATGACACGCGAAGCGGTCATCGCGTCGAAGCTGGCGAACGAAACCCCGGCCTACGACGTGCAGCAGTACTGCGGCACCAGTCTGGAAACCGTGCTCACGGTCGGCAGCAAGATCGCGCTGGGCCAGATCGATTGCGGCATCGCCGCCGGCACGGACACGACGTCCGACGCCGCCGTCGGCGTCAACGAGGGTTTGCGCAAGATCCTGATGGAAGTGAACCGCGCGAAGACCGGTGGTGATCGCCTCAAGGCGCTGATGAAGATTCGCCCCGGTCACATCGTTCCGAACATCCCGTCGAACGCCGAGGCCGCGACCGGCAAGTCCATGGGCCAGCACTGCGAGGACATGGCGCAGGCCTGGGGCATCAAGCGCGAAGACCAGGATCTGCTGGCCTTCACCAGCCACAAGCAGGCCGCCCAGGCCTACGAGGACGGCTTCTACGACGACCTCGTATTCCCGTTCGCCGGCGTGAAACGCGACAACAACATGCGCGCCGACAGCACGCTGGAAAAGCTGGCGTCGCTGAAGACCGCGTTCAGCAAGAGCGAAGACGCGACGCTGACCGCGGCCAACTCCACCCCGCTGACCGACGGCGCCGCCGGCGTGCTGCTCGCCAGCGAGGAATGGGCGAAGTCCAAGGGCCTGCCGATCCTGGCCTACCTGGTCACCAGCGAGACGGCCGCCGTCGACTTCATCAAGGCCGACAAGAGCAGCGACAGCTTCGTCCGCGGCGCCGAAGGCCTGCTAATGGCGCCGGCCCAGGCCGTGCCGCGCATGCTCGGTCGCCTGGGACTGGGGCTTGGCGATTTCGACTTCTACGAAATCCACGAAGCCTTCGCCGCCCAGGTGCTCTGCACGCTGGCGGCCTGGGAGGACGACCGCTTCGCCAAGGAATACCTCGGCATGAACAAGGCGTTCGGCTCCATCGACCGCAGCAAGCTCAACGTCAAGGGCGGCAGCCTGGCGATGGGCCACCCGTTCGCGGCCACCGGCGCGCGCATCGTCGGCTCGCTGGCCAAGATCATCGAGGAGAACAAGGGCGGTCGCGGCCTGATCTCGATTTGCGCCGCCGGCGGCATGGGTGTCACCGCGGTGCTGGAAGGCTGATTCCGGCGCAACAATCGGCGACCTGATGTCGCCCCAAGCGGCCCGGGCTCATCCCCGGGCCGCTTGCTTTGTGGCGCCGTCAATGGCCCAAGCGGGTCATCGTGTCACCATTGATCCGACTGAAAGTTTGTCCCGCCGGATCAGTGAGCTACGATGCGGTTCTGACCGTTCCACGCTGACTGATCCTTGGCCTCGTTTGTCCTTTCCCGCTCGAATGTCGTCATGGCCTCTGGCCCGGCGGGTGCTGTGTGACAACACCCACCGCGGACGCGTCGACTCCCGTTCGCGCCGGTCGCGGTGCGCTCCAGACCATCGACAACACGGTCGCGTTCCTGCGCGAGCAC
Source organism: uncultured Salinisphaerales bacterium (assembly GCA_937896565.1). Classification (GTDB taxonomy): domain Bacteria; phylum Pseudomonadota; class Gammaproteobacteria; order Nevskiales; family OUC007; genus Abyssibacter. Next base: position 2,759 of record CALBOV010000411.1, on the reverse strand, counting down.
GCCCCCTACGACGAGATTGACGAGGCGCTGCTGCGCGAGGTGCTCCAGCACGCGCAACTCGCCTACTACGCCCAGGGACGGTCCATCATCGGACCGGACGACGGCATTCCCGGGTTCTTCTGCGTCGTCCAGCAGGGTCTGGTCCGGGGCGTGCGTCCCGACGCGGTGGCCGAAGCGCCCGCGCTGTTCGAATCCGGTGCGGGTGAGACCTTTCTCGCCGCCGCGCTGTTCGAAGAGCGTCCAACCCGGACCGCGCATATCGCCGCCGAAGACAGTTTCGTCCTCCAGATTCCGCGCACGCAGTTCCGCGAACTGCTCGACCAAAGCGCGCGTTTCCTGCACTACTGCGAGCGGCGCGCCAGCGTGCTGGTCGAGCGGGCCCGCGAGCAGATGCGCTCGCAGGTCGCCGCCGAACTGCAACGCGCGGCCACGCTGGACACCCGGCTCAACAGCCTGCCCTTGCGCCCGCCGGTGACCTGCCCGCCGGAGACCACCGTCCAGTCGGCGGTCACCACCATGCATGAGGAAAAGGTGGGCAGCATCGTCGTACTGGACGAGGATCGGCGACCGCGCGGAATCTTCACGCTGCATGACCTGCGTCGGATCATCGCCTCCGGTGACGCCGACCTGCGGCAGCCGATCCAGGCCTGCATGACGCCCGACCCCACCGCGGTCGGTGGTTCGCATTCGGTCTTCGACGCCGTCTCGACGATGATGGAACACCACATCGGCCATCTGCTGCTGCTCGAGGATCGACCGGAACACGGCCATGGTCTGATCGGCGTGGTGTCGCAGCGCGAGCTGTTCCTGCAACAGCGCGTGGACATGGTGAACCTGTCACGCACCCTGTCGCGGTGCACGTCGGCCGAGGCGATCGCGGAAGTCCGTCGCCAGATCGGCCGGGTGATCAGCACGATGCTCGCCCATGGCGCCTCGGGCAAACAGCTGACCGGGCTGATCACGCAGCTGAACGACGTCGCCACCCGCCGCGTGCTCGAACTCGCGGAGGACACGTTCGACGACGAACTGCCGCCCTACACCTGGCTGGCGTTCGGCAGTCAGGCACGGGGCGAGCAGACCCTGCACACCGATCAGGACAACGGCCTGCTGTTCGAAGCGGACTCGCCCGGCGAAGCCGCCGCGATGCGGCAGCGCCTGCTGCCCTTTGCCCGGCATGCGAACACGCTGCTCGACGTGGCCGGCTTCCCGACCTGTCCGGGCAACGTGATGGCCGGCAACCCGGAGTTGTGCCTGAGCCGGCAGGAGTGGGTTCACCGCTACCAGGGCATCATCGACACCCAGTCACCCGAGGCGCTGCTCAAGGCCTCGATCTTTCTCGATCTGCGCGTGATCGCCGGCGACGAACAGTCGCTGCAGCACGTGACCGATCAGGTGCTTCCGAAAGCCGAGCACAACACCCACTTTCAGCACGCCATGGCGCAGATCGCCCTGGGGTTCAAGCCGGCGCTGGGCATGATTCGCTCGTTCGCGACACAGCGCAGCGACGCCGGCCGCACCCTGGATCTCAAGCGCAACGGCCTGCAAAGCTATGTGGCCGCGGCCCGGACCCTGGCGCTGGCCGAGGGCGTAGCCTGCGCCAACACCGATGATCGCCTCGAGGCGCTTGCCGCCGAGGGCAAGCTGGACGCCCGCGATACCCATGCGTGGATCGAAGCGTTCTCGTTCATGCAGGTGCTGCGCATGCGCGCCCACCAGGAACAACTCGAAGCCGACCTGCCGCTGTCCAACAAGATTGCGCCCGACGCGCTCAATCCGCTGGACCGTCGCATCCTCAAGGAGGCGCTGCGCCAGGCACAGCGGCTGCACGATCGGCTCAAGCTGAATTACCCGTGAGCGCCCTGTTCGACCGCGTCGAGGATGTTGCCGACCGCCTGCTCCACCCCTCGTTCACCGAAAGTCTGGACGGCACGCTGGCGCAACGGATGGTGGTGGTGGACGTCGAGACAACGGGTCTGGACGTGCGGCGTGACGACCTGCTGGCCATCGGCGCCGTCAGCATCGCCGACGGACAGCTGGACCTGTCATCCGGCCATTCAGCGTTGATCGAATCGGACAGCACGCCGTCCGCCGCGAACGTGCTGGTCCACCGGCTCACGCCCCGGCGGCTGCGTCATGCGCATTCCCCGACACAGGCCCTGGAAGACTTTCTCCACTACGCGGGACACGCGCCGATGCTGGCGTATCACGCGCCCTTCGATGCGGCGGTGTTGCGGCGCGCGGTGCTCAAGACCGAGGCCCGAGTGATCCGCCCGGTGTGGCTGGATGTCGCCGAATGGGTACTGCTTGCCAGACCCGAGATCGGGCCGGCGATTCCGTCGCTGGACGATGCGCTGGCCGCGTTCAACATCCCGACGGCCGACCGTCACGACGCATTGGCGGACGCCACCGCGACCGCCTGGCTGGCGCTCAAGCTGATCGCGATCAGCGAGGACCAGGGCATCGACACGGTTCGGGAACTGCGCCGCCGCCTGCGACGGCACCGGACCCTCAGACGATGGAGGGGCTGAGTCTCCCTCGGGAAACCCAGCCCCTCTTGTTGCTTCCGGTTGTCTTGCGAGGCTGCCGACGCCTCCCCCATTTCACCCCGCAATGAGGCGCCGGCAGCAATCCGGCTAGAAGCCGGCCGGATCCAGGTACATCAGCCTGTTCGGCGAACCTGCACCGGCATCGGAGACCAGGCCGGTGGATGCCGCGCCCACCAGTGCCGCTGCCGTGTCCGCCGGCGTGGCCGAACCGTT
>CALBOV010000410.1 GCA_937896565.1 uncultured Salinisphaerales bacterium | reverse complement strand
TAGACACCGCCGCTGACGGTATTCCATTCACGATACGAATCCCCGCTGCTGTTGGCGCCCATGCCGTAGCGGGCGAACAGCGTGTTCTCCTTCGCCTCGCGCTCGTCCTCGTCGTCACCCCGCGTGAAGTAGGTGAACCAGTTCTCTTCGCAGGTCAGGTAGGTACCCCAGGGCGTGTAGCCGTTGGCGCAGTTGTTGACCGTACCCCGCGCCACCGTTCCGGATTCGGCGTAGGCCGTGGTCAGCGCGGCATTACCCCGCAGCGGACCCTGGATGTCCATTTCGGTGAACAGCGTGATCCGGCGGTTGAAGCTCGACGCGCGGTTGACGTGAAAGCCGTCGCCGCTGTCGACGATCTCAATCACCGAGACGCCGTGAGCGTTCATCTCCTTGTCGACTTCCGACTGCGGGCGTGAACCGCCGTTGTCGGCGGCGGCGGTGGGCCCGTTGGCATGCAGCTCGGTGTCTTCGAGGTTCTCGTGATTCATCACGAGCAATGCACGATTGTTGCGACCCGGATCGGGCAGCCCGTCATCGGACAGGCCGAAATAGAACATGCCGTCGTGCTCGTCGCCGGCACGCTGGTCGAAATCGCCGTCGGTGCCGTCGTTGGCGTATTCGCTGACGGTTTCGTTGATCGGATCACCCACCGCGTACAGCACGCGGGCCGAGTAGCCGGCGGGGATGGAGACGTTGTTGTCGGTGTTCTTCGCCACCGCGCCGAAGGTCAGCCGGATCGCACCGCGCAGGCCGCCGCTGGAACTGCCGCCGCAGGCGACCAGACCAAAGCCCGGCAGGGTGGTGGCGCCAATCAGGCCGGCGCCGCGGAGCACGCTGCGGCGGCTCAGTCGCTGCTCCAGGATCACGGCAAACGGCAGGTTCTGCGATGGATTGTTGTTGTCGACGGGGTCTCGGCTCACGCTGGCTCATCCTGGAAGTGGAAACAACCCGGGATGGTAGAAAGCCAGTGTGACGGGCGATGGACGCCCGGATGACAGCTATGTGACAGCCGCGACCGGCGCCGATGCGTCCGCCCGCAGAAACCCGATGACTGCCGTGTTGAAGGCCTCGGCACGATCCATCGGCGTGCCGTGCCGACTGCCGGCGAACAGTTCCAGCCGGGCGCCCGGTATGCCGGCGACCATGCGCTCCGTCTCCGCCAGCGGAAAGTAGTCGTGTTCCGCCGCGACGATCAGGGTGCGGGCACGAATCTCGGGCAGACGCGACCAGATCGCCCAGCGTCCCAGCGCCGCGAGACTGCGCAGGTAAACCCGTCGCGAACCCTCGGCGAAATGCTCACGCATGATCTCGCGCAGCGATTCCTGACCCGCATGGGGAAATAGGCGAAACGCGATCAGCGCCGCCAGGGGCCGGACGCCCAGCACCCCGACCAGCGCGAAGCGCGCCACCGCCTCGACCATCTTCTGCCCGGTGACGGGCCGGAATCCCGACGAACTGTTGCAGATCACCAGCGCGGTGATGCGATCCGGCGCCAGCAGCGCCATGCTTTGCGCCACGGCGCCGCCCATGCTGTGGCCCAGCACCGCGCAACGATCGATGCCCAGCGTATCGAGCAGCTTCAGCAACCGCCGGGCCTGGGCGAAGATCGCATAGTCACCGGTCGAATCGCTCTGGCCGTGACCGACCAGATCCGGCATGACGCAGCGGAACTGGTCGGACAACGCCGGCAACTGGCAGAACCAGTCGGCCTGACTGGCACCCAGCCCGTGGATCAGCAGCAGCGGCGGCCCGCTGCCCTGCTCGGTGTAGTGACAGCGGGCCCCGTCGATCGGGACATGCGGCATTGACGCGCTCGGACTAGAGCGCGTTTCCGGAACGCGCCTGCTGGCGCGCGAACGGCGCATCCGCCGCCATCACGCAAAGACAGTGCGATGACAGGCCCTGGGCCTCGCCGGAAGCGATTTGCTCCAGCCACTGGATATCGCCGCTCGACCGGGTGACGTCACCCGGAGCGCCGGTGAAATATCCGAGCACCGCGCGAGCGAGGTCGAAGCGGGTCAGCGACTGCGTGAACGGCGCCAGGAACGCGAAGCTCAAGTCACGCGGCGGACTGATGTAGCGCACCGGCGGATTCTCGGTGCTCAGGCCGGCTGCCTGCGCGGCGGCCGTGACCGCGGATTCGAACCCGCCGATCTCGTCCACCAGCCCCAGCTGCGCGGCATCCAGCCCGCTCCAGACCCGGCCCTGCGCGATCTCGTGCACGCGCTCGGGTTCCATGTCACGTCCTTCGGCGACATAACCGACGAACTGCTGATAATCCTTGGAGATGATCAGCTCGATCAGCCGGTGCACGGTGTCGCTGAGCGGCCGGTCGGCGCGGATGGCGCCAGCCAGCGGCGTGGTCCCGACACCATCGGTGGTCACGCCGATCTTCTCCAGCGTGTCCTCGAAGGTCGGGAAGATGCCGAATACGCCAATGGACCCGGTGATCGTCGTGTCATGCGCGAAGATCCGGTCGGCCGGCGCCGAAATCCAGTAGCCACCGGACGCGGCCAGTGTCGACATGGACACCACCACCGGCTTGCCCGCTTCCTTCACCTGCAGCACCGCCCGGCGAATCTGCTCGGACGGATAGATGCCACCACCGGGGGAATCCACCCGCAGCACCACCGCGGCCACGCTGTCGTCGTCCATCGCCTCCAGCAACAGGTCGGATACGGTGTCACCACCCGCCGTGCCCTCCGAGCTCTCGCCCGGCACGATCGACCCCTGCACGGTCACGACGCCGATCTGCCGGGAACCGCTGGGCCCCTTGCGCACGGCCTTCAGATAGCGACGGAAATCGATCTGGCGGAAACTCTCGTGCTCGTCGGCCATGCCCACGGTGCTGCCGATGCGCTCCCGCACGACCTGCAAGGGCATCAGCTCGTCGACGAGCTTGGATGTCAGCGCCACCTGGGCGGGATCGCCGTCGGCGTCCTCCAGGCGATCGACGAACTGCTCCACATAGTCGTCGATGGCCTCGGTGGCGATACCGCGGCCGGTGGCGACGTCACCGACATACTTGCCCCACAACGTGTCCAGCCAGGTGCGGTTGGCCTCGCGCGCCGCATCGGACATGTCGGTGCGCTGGAACGGCTCCACCGCGGACTTGTACTCGCCGGCCTGGAACACGTGCATGTTGATGCCCAGCTTGTCCAGCAGACCCGGGTAGTAGTTGCTGTAGACCGCGTAGCCCTCAAGGAAGACCATCCCCATCGGGTCCATCAGCACTTCGTCGGCCTGCGATGCCAGGTAGTAGGCGCGCTGCGTGTAGGCCGGTGCGTAGGCGACGACGCGCTTGCCGCTTTCCTTGAAGCGGTTGATGGCCACACGCAGTTCCTCGAGCTGCGCCGGGCCGGCATAGGCCAGCGCATCCAGCCACAGCACGACCATGCGTATGCGGCTGTCGTCACGCGCGTATTCGAGCGCGTCGGTCAGATCGCGCAGCTGGGTCTGCGTCGGACCGTCACCGGCGAGTTCGCTGAAGAACTCCTCGGTGGGATCACGGTCGTTCTGCTCGACCACCACGCCGGCCGGGTGCCAGACCAGCGCGACATTGTCCTCGACGGTGACGGGCGCCCCGCCCTTCATGCCCATGTAGATCAGCCCGACGACCAGCACCGCGACCAGGATCACGATGAGCTTGTAGACGACGGAGAAAACGGTCCAGATGGCGCCGAAGAACCGGCGCAGCAGATTCGGGGATTTGGCCATGAATAGCGGTCTCTAATGCGATGCGAACATCGTAAGCGATTCGGCGCGAACCGGCATTGCCGACGTTGCCGTCAGGACACCGGGCCGTCGTAGGTGATTCGGTAGATGACGTCCGCGTGGTCATCCGAGACCAGCAGGCTGCCGTCGTTCAGCTGAAGCAGGTCCACGGGGCGACCCCGCACCTTCTGCCCCTCCAACCAACCAGATGCAAATGGACGGTAATCGGTCGCACGGTTGCCGTCCAGACGAACCAGCGTCACGCGATAGCCGATCTTCTGGCTGCGATTCCAGGAGCCATGCTCGGCAATCAACACCTGGTTGCGATACTCGGCCGGAAACATGCCTCCGGTGTAGAACAGCACACCCAGCGGCGCCACATGCGGGCCGAGCGGCTGGACCGGCGGCACGTACCGCTCGCAGGCACCCTCATCACCGAACTCGGGATCGACCACCTCTCCACCATGGCAGTACGGATACCCGAAGTGCTGACCCGCCGCGGACGCCCGGTTCAGTTCGCCCGGCGGCAGATCGTCGCCCAGCCAGTCACGGCCGTTGTCGGTGAACCAGAGCTCACCTGTCTTCGGATGCCAGGTGAAGCCAACCGAGTTGCGAATCCCGCGGGCATACACCTCGAACCCGCTGCCATCCGGCCGCAGACGGGCGATGCTGGCGAACGGGTCGCCCTCGTCGCAGACGTTGCAGGGCGCACCGATCGCCACGTAAAGCCAGCCATCCGGTCCGATGTCGATGAAACGCCAGCCGTGGTGGGTTTCGTCGGGCAGCGCGTCGTAGATCACCTCGGGCTCGGGCGGATCCTCCAGCCGGTCGTCGATATCCGGCAGCCGCAGGATGCGCTCGTTCTCGGCGATGAACAGGTCGCCGTCATGCCAGACCACGCCGTTGGGCATGTCCAGGCCCCTGGCCACGACATGACGCCGATCCGCCCGGCCGTCACCGTTGGTGTCACGCAGCGCGTAGACCACGTCGTCCTTGCGGGTGCCGACGTAGATCACGCCGGTGGCGCCGAGCGTCATGGACCGCGCGTTCGGCACATCGTCGGCGAAGAGCTGGATGGAGAACCCCGGCGGCAGCGTGATGTCGGCCATCCCGGCCCAGGTCGCCGCCGGCAACATGAACGTCAGCGCTGCCAGCGCAATTCGAATCTGCATAAGAATCAATCCGTTGGTTTTCATGTCTTGAGCATCTGGCGCCGCGCCCCCAGGTTCCGTCCTGACGACGGGCACGGGTACACTCTCGAGTCCGGTTCCGCGAGGCCCGCGGAACACATTCCTTCCGCGTCCCAGAGGTTGTCATGAGCGTACTCGTCGGCCGCAAGGCTCCCGATTTCACCGCCGCGGCCGTGATGCCCGATGGCAGCATCAAGGACGACTTCAGGCTGTCCGACTACGCCGGCCAGTACCGCGTCCTGTTCTTCTGGCCGCTGGACTTCACCTTCGTCTGTCCGTCGGAAATCATTGCCCACGACCACCGGGTCAAGACCTTCGCCGAACGCGAGGTCCAGGTGATCGGCGTGTCCATCGATTCGCAGTTCACCCATTACGCCTGGCGCAACACTCCTACAGACAAGGGCGGCATCGGAGAGGTTCAGTTTCCGATGGTCGCCGACGTGAACCATGAGATCGTCGGCGCCTACGGAATCGAACATCCGACCGACGCGGTAGCGATGCGCGCCTCGTTCCTGATCGACCGTGAGGGCATCGTCCAGCATCAGGTGGTGAACAATCTGCCGCTGGGCCGCAACGTCGACGAGATGATGCGTCTGATCGATGCCCTGCAGTTCTTCGAGGAACATGGCGAGGTCTGTCCCGCGGGCTGGCGCAAGGGTCAGCCGGGCATGCAGGCGAGCGCCGCCGGTGTCGCCGACTATCTGAAATCACACGCGGACTCGTTGTGAAACAACGACCGATCGCACCCCCTTCCGACCAGCGAGACTCCCATGAGTGACGTGCAACACCATCGACTGATCATCCTCGGCTCCGGTCCCGCCGGTTACACGGCCGCCGTTTATGCCGCCCGCGCCAACCTGAACCCGGTGGTGATCACCGGCATGCAGGCCGGCGGCCAGCTCACGACGACGACCGATGTCGACAACTGGCCCGGCGATGTCGAGGGCCTGCAGGGCCCGGCGCTGATGGAGCGCATGCAAAAGCACGCCGAGCGATTCGACACGCAGATCGTGTTCGACCACATCAACACGGTGAAACTGGACGCCCGCCCGTTCGAACTGATCGGCGACAGCGCGACCTACACCTGCGATGCGCTGATCATCGCCACCGGCGCCTCGGCCCGCTACCTGGGTCTGAATTCCGAGGAAGCCTTCATGGGCAAGGGCGTGTCCGCCTGCGCGACCTGCGACGGTTTCTTCTACCGCGGCCAGAAGGTCGCCGTAATCGGCGGCGGCAACACCGCGCTGGAAGAGGCGCTGTACCTCTCCAACATCGCCGAGCACGTGACGATGGTCCACCGTCGTGGCGAGTTCCGCGGCGAGAAGATTCTCCAGGACAAGGTCCGCGAGAAGGCCGAGACCGGCAACATCACCGTCGAGTGGCACCACGAACTGGACGAGGTCGTCGGTGACGACATGGGCGTCAACGGCATCCGCATCCGCGACAACCGCTCAGACGACATCAAGCAGGTCGATGTCACCGGCTGCTTCATCGCCATCGGTCACACGCCCAACACCGACATCTTCAAGGGCCAGCTCGACATGGAGGGCGGCTACATCAAGGTGCGCAGCGGCCTGGACGGCAATGCCACGGCGACGTCGATTCCCGGCGTGTTCGCGGCCGGCGACGTGATGGATCACGTGTACCGGCAGGCGGTCACTTCCGCGGGCACTGGCTGCATGGCCGCTCTGGACGCCGAGCGCTATCTCGATCATCTCGCCGCCACCGAGGCGACCAAGGAAACCGAAGACGCCCCCGCCTGATCCCGGAAGCGTTCCTGACATGACCGCTTCGCCGGAGCAGGAAGGCGTCATCAAGTACGTCCTGGCGTACGCGCCGGGACCCGCGCCGACCGAGTCGGACGGGTTCCGGTCGCTGCGCGCCTGGCGTGACGTGCTGCACCGGCTCGCCCTCGTCGGCCAGCGGCCGGATCGTTACGACGGCTACGGCTATGGCAACGTCAGTTGCCGGAGTGAGGACGGATTCGTCATCAGCGGCACCCAGACCGGCGGCCCCGGGCGCCTGGGTGTCGGTGGTTACGCAGCGGTGACCGAATGCGACGTGGCGGCGAACCGGATCGTCGCCACCGGCCCCGTCAAGCCGTCATCCGAAGCGCTGACCCATGGCGCGGTCTACGCGCTCGACGCCGGCATCGGCTGCGTGCTGCATGTGCACTCGCCGGAGATCTGGTCCCGGGGCGCCCATCTGCCCGGGACCGCCGCCGACGTGCCCTACGGCACCCCGGCCATGGCCGAAGCCGTGGCGGCGCTTTATCGCGACACGGCGCTGGCGGATATCGGCCTGTTCACCATGCGCGGCCACGAGGACGGCGTAGTGGCCTTCGGCACGACGATTGAGCAGGCCGGCCAGCGCCTGGTGGCCGCACTGGCCGACTGCCTGGCAACCGACCCCACGTCGTAGGCCGCTAGCGCGGCATCTCGCGCCGATCCGAGAAGTTGATCAACCCGCGAACCACGCGGTAGATGTACCAGATCGCCAGCACACCGTAGATCAGGAATCCGACGCCCACGATCATCAGCACGGTGGAGATGATGCTCCACAGCAAGCCCCACCAGAACGTGCGCAGCAACCAGCTGTGATGGCTGCGAATGAACTCGCTGCTGCTGTCGTTGATCTTGATGTGATTGATGATCACGCCGGCGATCGCGGTCAGGCCATTGAAAGGTGCCAGCGCGTAAAGCACATAGGCGACCAGAAGCGTGTTGCGATCCGTATCCGTACCGTGGTCCATTCAAATCCATCCATTCACATCCGGCGTTCAGTGTAAGCGCGCGTGACGTCCCGGACCATTGCAGGCGTGGTTCCAGTCAGTGTCTGGCCAGCATTTGCAATTCCCACGGCGACACCCGTAGGTTAAAAAGCGAATCAAATCAAGGATGATTGATATGAAGTACTGGACCACGCTGATCCTGGCCGTGATGCTCGCCGCAACTCTGTCCGCATGCAGCGAAGAACCTGAACCGCAGGCCGACAACGACACGGTCGATTCCTTCGAGCTCGAAGTCGATGGCGACAAGGTGAAGGTCAAGGCCGAAGATGACGCCGACGATGACGACAGCGACGGCTGAGTGTCGCTGACGCAACCTTTGAGGCCTCTCACGGTCTGAAATCGTAATCCGGCAGGACGCGTGGCGGGGGCCGGGACTCCGCGTTCTGTCGGTCTCGACCCCACATTTCCAAGAGTCATGCCCCGGACCCGCCCCCGAAAACCCCTGCTCACACTGCTGATGCTGACGCTGCTGGCGACGGCCGCCCACGCGAGCCTGCCACCGGACGCCAGCGGACCGGCGGTGGAACCCGCCTCCGAAACCGCCGAACGCGGTGCGACGCTGGCCACCCTGTCGGTCAAGATCGGGGACGAGATCATTCCCTACCCCGTGTTCGCGATCTACCTGATGCCGGGAGAACGCCGCTCCATCGAGCCCGTGCTGGAAACCCGCGACAGCCGGTTTCAGGTCACGGTGACGGACGGCGATCTGGACGCGGTTGGCGAGGCGCTGCTCGGCGATGGCGAACAGGCCTGGCTGTGGACGGCGCCGGAGACGCCCGG
>CALBOV010000409.1 GCA_937896565.1 uncultured Salinisphaerales bacterium | reverse complement strand
GCGTTGTATTTGCCGTCCAGCCGTTGTTCGGAGTGGAAGACGCCGCCTGCGGTCAGCATGACGTTATAGCCCCAGCCCAGGCCGTAACCCATGAACACAGTGGGGCTGTCCAGGTCGAAGCCGAGGCCGGCCGTCACGCCGCCGAACACGTCCCCCGCGTTCCAGGACAGCACGCGTGCCGGTATGAATTCGTAGTTCCTTGACTTGATCCACATGAAGTAGATGGAGGGCGAGAACACCTTGTCCTGACGGTTGGTCTTGGGTGTGATCGTGTAGGTCTGCGGGTCGGTACCCGGGTCTGGTTTGGCGAAGTGGCCTGCTTCTCCGCTATCGAGGTAGTTGAATCCATAAAGGGTGATCCATTCGCCAATCGTTTCCGCGGGCGTGGCGTAGGTGACAGCCGGGAAGGTCTTTTCCGAGACGTTGTCCGATTTGCGCCGGGTTACCGTGACAACAAGTTCTTCTCCGGCTTTCAGTACGAATTCGCTTTCCAGGGTCACCGAGACCTTGGTCTCTGCTTCTGATTGGGCGTCGTCGATGTCCTGCGTGATGGCCGCGCAGCCCGGGTCTGCTCTGAAACCGTTCAGCTTTGCGCGGTATTTATTGATAGCTTTATAGACTTGGTCTTCGTCGGTTTTTCCAGCCAATTCACCATCCAGCCCGTCTTTAGCCTTGTTGAATTCGGATGGGCAAGTCGGCATTACTGCCACCGTTACGGGTGGGCGGGCGATAGTTAAGAGGCTGCTGAAGACCACCCCGAATCATCTCGGTGAGCTATCGTAGGCCATCGACTTGGGAGATTGGCGATGCGCGGCACGGACATTCAGCAAGACAGCCTGTTTTCGTACTCCAAGGTCAGCGACTTCGTGCCGGCGGATCATCCGCTGCGCCGCATCCGGTCGCTGGTCGATGAGGCGCTGGAGTCCATGCACGGCCACCTGTCTTCGAGCTACGCGCCCGGCGGTGTGGAATCGATTGCTCCAGAGCGTCTGATCCGAGCAAAAAACGGGGTCAGGTCTTGCAATCCAACATGTCGTCATTAATCTGGCGTGATGGCAAGACCCCTGCGCATCGAGTTAGCCGGCGGGCTGTATCACGTCACAGCGCGTGGTGATCGACGCGAGGCGATCTACTTTGACGACGCTGATCGCCTCACTTGGTTAAAGCTGTTGGGCGACGGTTGCGATCGGTTTAACTGGCGTTGCCACGCCTATTGCCAGATGACCAATCACTACCACGTCGAGCAATAGGGGATAGACCGCAGTTTATGGAGCGCAACCGGTGTCATCGGCTCCGGTACGGTAAACACGCGGATGGGCACAGCAACGGCGGAGTTGGCATCGTTGCGAGCTCCGAAGGTTTAACGTGGCGGGATCGTCTCCGCCTTGTGGTGCTCAGGCCCGACCATTTCCCGCGGTTTGAATGTGTCCGGGCTCGCGGCGCGCCACCAGTGGCCGTAGGGGGTGGAGTCCGGGTCTTCGAGCAGGCTGTTTTCCTCGAGGAACGGGAAAAGCTCTTCCAGTGAGACGAGTTCGTTTGGTTCGCGGCGCTGGAGGATGTGGTGGGGGTGAATTTCCCCCGGATGATCGAGGCCGGCGGCGGCGATCAGTTCGGCGAGTCGCTCGCGGGTCGAGTACTGGAAGTTCGTGACCCGCGGCGCCTTTTCCGCGACGACGAGTCCGCGCTGGCGGCTGGCGTTTTGCGTGGCGACGCCGGTCGGGCATTCGTCGGTGTGGCAGCGCTTGGTCTGCACGCAACCGATGGTGAGCATGAAGGCCCGCGCGGCGTTGCACCAGTCGGCGCCCAGGGCCATGTTCACGGCGATGGTGTAGGCCGAGTAGACCTTGCCGCTGGCTCCGATGCGGATGTCCCCACGCAGCCCGCTGCCTACGAGGGCATTGCGGACGAACAGCAGGCCCTCCCGCAGCGGCAGGCCGATGTGATCGGAGAACTCCTCGGGCGCTGCGCCGGTGCCGCCCTCGGCGCCGTCGACGACGATGAAGTCGAGACGCTGACCGGTCGCGAGCATGGCCTTGCAGATCGCCAGCACCTCCCAGCGATGGCCCACGCAAAGCTTGATGCCCACCGGTTTGCCGCCGGAGTGCTCGCGCAGGGTGTCGACGAAATCCAGCAGTTCGAGCGGTGTGGAAAACGCCGTGTGGTAGGCCGGCGAGATGCAATCCTGGCCCATCGGAATGCTTCGCGTGGCGGCGATTTCCGCGCTGATCTTGGCGGCCGGCAGCATGCCGCCGTGCCCGGGCTTGGCGCCCTGGCTCAGCTTGATCTCGATCATCTTGACCTGATCACGGCGGGCCTGCTTGGCGAATTGCTCGACGTCGAATCGGCCCTGGGCATCGCGGCAGCCGAAGTAGCCGCTGCCGATCTGCCAGACCAGGTCCCCGCCGTGCTTGACGTGATAGGGGCTGATGCCGCCTTCACCGGTGTCGTGGAAGAAACCACCCGTTTTCGCGCCAAGGTTCAGCGCTTCCAGCGCTCGTGCGCTAAGCGCCCCGAAGCTCATCGCCGAGATGTTCAGCACCGATGCCGAATAGGGCTGCGTGCAGGCGGGCCCGCCGACGTCGACGCGGAAATCCGGAGACGGCGTCGGTCGCGGCACGATCGAGTGGGTGAGGAGCTGGTATTCCTCGTGATAGAAGTTGAGGTCGGTGCCGAACGGCTTGGCGTCGTTCGCCCGCTTGGCCCGCTGGTAGATCAGCGAACGCATGTTGCGGTTGTAGGGGCCACCCTCGTGGTCGCCCTCGACGATGTACTGCCGCAGAAACGGGCGCAGCCATTCGAACAACCAGCGCATGTGCCCGACCAGCGGGTAGTTGCGCCAGAGGGTGTGACGCGTTTGCCACAGGTCGTAAATGCCGACCAGCGTCAGTGCTGCCAGCACGCATTGTGCGATCAAGGGCGCCGGCTGACCGGGTTCAGCCAACGCCCACGCCGCGGCGCCGAAACCCAGCAGGATCACGAGCAGCAGCACGATGAAACGGGGCAGCGCGGCCAGCATCAGCAGGTCATCCGGAGACGAGGTGCGTC
>CALBOV010000408.1 GCA_937896565.1 uncultured Salinisphaerales bacterium | reverse complement strand
CCGTGGGTCGCCTGATCCAGGCGATCCGCAAGCAGTCGCAGGCCAACATCGAGCTCGCCGCGACCCAGGCCGCGCTGTCACCGGACGCGCCGATGGCGGCCTCCCACGGCACGAAATACCCGGTCGTGCAGGGCCCGATGACCCGCGTGTCCGACTCCGCCGCGTTCGCCGTCAAGGTCGCTGAAGGCGGCGGCCTGCCGATGCTCGCGCTGGCGCTGATGCGCGGCGAGCAGGTCAAGGCGCTACTGGAAGAAACCCGCGATTCCATTGGTGAAAAACCCTGGGGAATCGGTCTGTTGGGCTTTGTTCCTCAGAAACTGCGTGAAGAACAGATCAAGGCCGTGCTGGCCTGCAAGCCCACCTACGCACTGATCGCCGGCGGCCGTCCGGACCAGGCCGCGCATTTCGAATCCGAAGGCATCCCGGCCTACATCCACGCCCCCGCTCCCGCCCTGCTGAAGATGTACCTGGATCAGGGCGCGTATCGCTTCGTGTTCGAGGGTCGCGAATGCGGCGGCCACATCGGACCGATCGCCAGCTTCCCGCTGTGGGAGCAGATGATCCGCGTGTTGCTGGATCAGGTGAAACCGGCCGACGCACCCAAGGTGCACGTGCTGTTCGCCGGCGGCATCAACGACGCCCTCTCCAGCGCCATGGTCGCCGCGATGGCCGCGCCGCTGGTCGAGCGTGGCATGAAGGTCGGCGTACTGATGGGCTCGGCCTATCTGTTCACGCAGGACATCGTCGAATCCGGTGCCATCGTCTCCGGCTTCCAGTCCGAGGCCGTGGCCTGCAAACGCACGGTCGGCCTCGCCACGGGCCCCGGCCATGCCAGCCGCTGCGCCGATACCGCGTTCGCCCGCGAGTTCTTCGACACCCGTCGCAGCATGATCGCCAAGGGCGCGCCGGCCAGCGAGATCTCCGAGGTGCTGGAAGATCTGAACCTCGGCCGCCTGCGTATCGCCAGCAAGGGCGTCAACCGCGATGCATCGGGCCAGATCGTGCAGATCGAGGAAGCCGAACAGCACCGCGACGGCATGTACATGATCGGTCAGGTCGCGACGCTGGCCGACGGCGTGCAGACCATCGAGGCCCTGCACGAATCGGTCTCCACCGCGGCCACGGACACGCTGTCGGCCTGGAGCCTGGAGCGCACCGAACGCGCCGCCAAGGCCAAGCCGTCGGACATCGCCATCGTCGGTATCGGCACGCTGCTGCCCAAGGCCGAACAGGTCGACGATTTCTGGAACATCGTCCTGAACAAGCGCAAGGTCACCGACGTCGTGCCCAAGACCCGCTGGGACTGGGAGCTTTACTACGACCCGGACAAGACTGCCCGCGACAAGGTTTACTCCAAATGGGGCGGCTTTCTCGACGAAATCGCCTTCGACCCGCTGAAGTTCGGCATTCCGCCGAAGTCGATGAAGGCCATCGACCCGATGCAGTTGCTGTGCCTGGAAGCCACATACCGGGCGCTGAACGACGCCGGCTACGCGGACGGTGATTTCGACCGCGAGAACACCAGCATCATGCTCGGCGCCGGCGGTGGTGTGGGCGATCTGGGCATGCAGTACGGCGTGCGCTCGGAAATCCCGCGCTTCGTCGACGCTCCGTCCGACGAGGTCTGGGACCGCCTGCCGGAATGGACGCAGGAGTCCTTCGCCGGCGTGTTGCAGAACGTGGCCGCGGGCCGCGTCGCCAACCGCCTGGACTTTGGTGGCCGCAACTTCACCGTGGACGCCGCCTGCGCCTCGTCGCTGGCCGCGGTCAGCCTGGCGGTGGACGATCTCGAAACCGGCCGCGCCAATGTCGCGCTGGCCGGTGGTGTCGACACCGTGCAGGGACCGTTCGGCTTCCTGTGCTTCTCCAAGACCCAGGCGCTGTCCCCCACCGGAACCGCACGCAGCTTCGACAAGGCCGCCAACGGCATCGTCATCTCCGAAGGCGCCGCCGTGCTGGTGATGAAGCGCCTGGCCGACGCCGAACGCGATGGCGACCGCATCTACGCGGTGATCAAGGCCGTTGCCGGTTCCTCCGATGGCAAGGCGCTGGGCATGACCGCGCCGCGTCCGGAAGGCCAGATGCGCGCGCTGGATCGCGCCTATGCCAAGGCCGGATTCCGTCCGACCGATCTAGGCCTGGTCGAGGCTCACGGCACCGGCACGCCGGTGGGTGACAAGGCCGAGGCCGAAACCATCACCCGCACGCTCAAGGCCGAGGGCGCCGGGCCGCAGACCGTGTCCCTGGGCTCGGTCAAGACCATCGTCGGCCACACCAAGGCCGCCGCCGGGGTCACCGGCCTGATCAAGGTCGCCATGTCACTGCACCACAAGGTGCTGCCGGCCCATGCGGGTGTCGACGATCCGATCGACACCATCGCCGATGCCGACTCGCCGGTTTATCTGCTGGACGAACCCAAACCATGGCTGGCCAAGCCGGGCGAAAAGCGCCGTGCCGGCGTCTCCGCGTTCGGCTTCGGCGGCACCAATTTCCACGCCGTGCTCGAAGGCTATGACGGCGAGCTGGATGCCCAGGCCGCGCCGGTGGGCGCCGTCGACTGGACGCAGGAGCTGTTCGTGTTCCGCGCCGCGGACGCCGCCAAGCTCGGCGAATCGCTGGGCCGCATGGTCACCGCGCTGCGTCAGGGCACGAACCTGCCGCTGCGGCATCTCGCCTACTCGCTGGCGGCCGATGCCGACGCCCAAGTGGCCAAGACCGGCAAGACGCCCGCGGCCTGCGCCACCGTCGTCGCCGGCAGCTACGACGAGCTGATCAAGGGCCTGGAAGCGGCCATCGCCTCGCTGGGCGGTGAATCGCGCCCGCTGCCGCCGACCGTTCTGGTCTCCACCCAGGTGCCGGAGGCCGCGCCGCAGGTCGGCTTCGTCTATCCCGGCCAGGGTGCCCAGCACGTGAACATGGGGCGTGAGGCCGGGCTGTTTCTCTCCGACATCCGCGACGGGCTGGCCCGCGCGCATGATGTGCTGGCCGATGACCTCGACACGCTGCTGGACAAGCTGATGTGGCCGCGTGCCGCATTCACCGACGAGCAGCGCAAGGCCCAGACCGCCGCGCTGACCGACACCCGCATCGCCCAGCCGGCGATCGGCGCCCTGGAACTGGGCATGACGGCGCTGGTCCGGCGACTGGGCATCACGCCCAGCGCGGCGGCCGGCCACAGCTATGGCGAGTACGCCGCGCTGTACTCGGCCGGCGTGCTCAGCGACAGCGACTTCCTGAAACTGTCGGCGCTGCGCGGCCGCGTGATGGCCGAGGCCTCCGCCTCCGGCACGCCGGGCGGCATGGCCGCCGTGCAGGCCGAACGCGACAAGGTCACCGAAGCGCTGAAAGCCTTCCCCAGCCTGTCGGTCGCCAACCACAACGCGCCGACGCAGACCGTGATCTCCGGCCCGAAGGCCGATATCGACAAGGCCGCCGCCGCGCTGACCGAGCAGGGTTTGCAGACCCGCGTGCTGCCCGTCTCCGGCGCCTTCCATACCGAACTGGTCGCCGCCGCGCAGAAGCCGCTGTCCAAGGCGATCCACAAGGCGACGATGAACCCGGCGGCCTTCCCGGTGTACTCGAACACCACCGGCCTGCCCTACCCGAGTGACCCGGCCGAGATGTATGCCCGTCTCGAACGGCACATGCTCAGCCCGGTGGAGTTCGTCTCCGAGGTCCAGGCCATGCATGCCGCCGGCATCAAGCTGTTCCTGGAGATCGGACCCAAGTCGATCTGCTCGAACATGATCAGGAAGACGCTGGACGGCACCGACGCACAAACCGTCGCGCTGGACGGCAACGGCGGCGGCCTGCGTGGCCTGCTGGGCGCCCTGGGTCAGCTGATGACGCTGGGCGTGCCGATGCAGGCAGCCGCGCTGTTCGCCGGCCGCCCGGTCGAGAAGGTCAAGCTCGAACGGCTGGCCGAACTGGTCAAGCCGGCGTCGCTGTCGCCCACCACCTGGTACCTGTCCGGTGGCTGCGCGCGGCCGATGGACGATCCGATCCTGCGCATGGGCAAGCTGCCGCCAATGCTCCGCGCCGACGCGGAAGAAAAGGTCGCCGAGATGAAGGCGTTGCGCGAAGCCGCGGCACGACCGGCCACCGTGGCCGCGCCGGCCGCGAATGCGCCGGCGGCGCCGGCTCCGGTCGCCGCATCGGCTCCGATGGCCGGCAGCGGCGAGGCACTGGCCGCCTACCAGCAGACCATGCGCGAGTTCCTGTCCTTGCAGGAGCGCGTGATCCAGCAATATCTGGGCGGTGCCGCACCCGAGGCCGCGGCGCCGACGGTTCAGACACCGGCCATGCCACCGATGGCGCAGCCCGCACCGCCTCCGGCAGCTCCGGCTCCCGCCCCGATGGCCGCTCCCAGCGCGCCGGCCGCGCCGGTCGCCCAGACACCGGCAGCCACGCCGTCACTGACCGCGGAGGAGCTGCAACGTCGGCTGCTGGGCATCGTGTCCGAACTCACCGGGTACCCGGACGACATGCTCGACCTGGATCAGGACCTGGAAGCCGAACTGGGCGTCGACTCCATCAAGCGGGTGGAGATTCTCGGCGCCCTGCAGAAGTCCCTGCCCGGCGCCGCCAGCGAATCCATGGCCGGAGCGATGGAGCAGTTCACGCAGTCCAAGACCCTGCGTGAAGTGCTGAATCTGGCAACCGGGCTGATCGGCTCCGAAACGCCCGTGGCGGCGGCACCCGTCGCCGCACCAATCGTGGCCGCCGTCGACACGCGGGCCCTGCTGCTGACCACCGTGGCCGAGCTGACCGGGTATCCGGAGGACATGCTGGGCATGGATCAGGACATGGAGGCCGAACTCGGCATCGATTCGATCAAGCGCGTCGAAGTGCTTGGCAGCGTGCAGAAGGCCCTGCCTGCGCAGGCCGCGACGGCGATGCAGGACGCGATGGAACGCTTTGCCCAGGCCCGCACCCTGGCCGCCATCGAAGCCGAACTGGCCCAGCTCCCCGGCCTGTCCGGCAGCGCCGCACCGGCGACGGCTCCCGCGGCCAACGCATCGGTCGCCGCGGTTGCCTCGGTCGCGGTCCAGCCAATGCTGCTCGGCATCGTCGCCGAGTTGACCGGCTATCCGGAGGACATGCTCGGTCTGGATCAGGATCTGGAAGCCGAACTGGGCATCGATTCCATCAAGCGTGTCGAAATCCTCGGACAGCTCCAGAAGGGCCTTCCCGCCGAAGCCGGCCTCGCAATGCAGGACACGATGGAGCAGTTCACTCAGGCCCGCAGCCTGTCCGCGCTGGTCGCCCAGGCCGAGGCCCTGCCCGGCATGAGCGGCGGCGCTGCGCCGGCACCGGCCGCCGTGGCCGCCCCGGTCGCGACAGTCGATCTGAAGCCGACGCTGCTGGGCATCGTCGCCGAGCTGACCGGCTACCCGGAAGACATGCTGGGGCTGGATCAGGACCTGGAAGCCGAACTGGGCATCGACTCCATCAAGCGCGTCGAGATTCTCGGCCAGTTGCAGCAGCAGCTCCCGGGTGATGCCTCGACCACGATGCAGGCGTCGATGGAAACCTTCACCCAGGCCCGCAGCCTGCAAGCCATCCTGGACGCCGCCAGCGCCCTGGTGGGCACGCCCGCCGCCGCACCGGCTCCGGTCGCAGCCGCAGCGCCCGCCTCGGTGGACGTGAAGTCCCTGCTGCTGGGCATCGTCGCCGATCGCACCGGCTACCCGGAAGACATGCTCGGTCTGGACCAGGACCTGGAAGCCGAACTGGGTATCGATTCGATCAAGCGGGTCGAGATTCTCGGCGCCCTGAAGGAAGCCCTGCCGGCCGACCAGGCCGGCGGCGTTGCCGACCGCATGGAGTCCTTCACCCAGGCGCGCAGTCTCCAGGCGATTCTGGACCTGGTCGGAACCGCCTCCGCGGTAGCCACGCCGGCTGCCGCCAATGCTCCGACTGTGGCGGCACCGGCCAAACCCGCCGCGGCACCCGCCGGTGACATGGCCCCGGTGTACGCGATGGGTTCGGTGCCAACCACCGCGCCCGGCGTGCCGGAGCAGATCGAGGGCACGGTGCTGGTCACCGGACCGGATGCACCGATCGTCGAGGCCATCGTCGCGGCGGTGGAGAACCACGGCGGCCAGGCCGTGCGCCAGGTCTCCGAGGCCGGCGACAGCCTGCGCTACGTGATCGACACCACCGGTTGCATCGAAGACGATGTCGCCGCGGAGACGGCGTTCTTCGGCTTCGTGGATGCCTTGCGCGCCGCGGAACCGCGCCTTGGCGACCT
>CALBOV010000407.1 GCA_937896565.1 uncultured Salinisphaerales bacterium | reverse complement strand
CTTTGTGGAGGAGGACGGCTTCGTCAAACCCTTCGACACCCAGACTCGCCCCACCTGGGGACTGGATCGGATCGACCAGCCGACCCTGCCACCGGACGGCGAATACCGCTACACACAGACCGGAGCCGGCGTCCACGCTTATGTCATCGACACCGGCATCCTCTCCACGCACCGGGAATTCGAAGGCCGCATGGGCGACGGGTTCTCGGTGATCACGGGCGGCGGCGATTCAGGTGGCGGCCTGCCACTGATCAACGAGCTGGCCGGCGCACTCGGCGGCCTGCTCGGTGGTGGCGGCGGTGATGACGGGGGCGACGATGCGAGCACTGAAGATTGCAACGGCCACGGCACGCATGTCGCCGGAACGATTGGCGGGACGACTTACGGCGTGGCAAAAGCGGTAACGCTGCATCCCGTCCGCGTGCTGGACTGCAACGGCAGCGGCTCAACCTCGGGCGTGATCAAGGGCGTGGATTGGGTCATCGAACATCACCAGCAGCCCGCGGTCGCGAATATGAGTCTTGGCGGCGGCAGCAGCCAGGCGCTGGACGAGGCCGTCGAGGAAGCCTCGGCGCTGGGCGTGACCATGGTGCTGGCGGCCGGCAACGAAGATTCCGATGCCTGCCAGACCTCACCGGCCCGAGTCACCGACGCGCTGACCGTCGGCGCCAGTGACAAGGGCGACCAGCGCGCAAGCTTCTCGAACTGGGGCGATTGCGTCGACCTGTTCGCGCCGGGCAAGGACATCACCAGCGCCTGGCATACCAGCGCCGGCGCCACGCAGACCATCGACGGCACCTCCATGGCGGCGCCGCATGTCGCCGGCGTGGCCGCGCTGGTGCTGGAGGCGCATCCGGACGCCCAGCCCACCGAGGTGATGCGCCGCGTGATGGACGCCGCCGAGCCGGGACGGATTGCCGATACCAAGGGCAGCCCGAACGAGCTGCTGCAAAGCGATGTCGACTAGCGGCGGTATTTCCTAGGAACGTAGCCCGGCCAGAAACCGGTCCAGGTGGCCGGCGAAGGCCTGCCGGTCCGCCTGGCTGAGCTTGGGCGGCCCGCCGCCGACCTCGACACCGCTGGAGCGCATGGTCTCCAGAAAGTCGCGCATGTTCAGGCGCTGGCGAATGGTGTCCGGCGAGTGATGCTCGCCGCGCGGGCTGATCGCCTTGACGCCCTTCTCGACCACTTCGGCCGCCAGCGGAATGTCGCTGGTGATGACCAGATCACCGGGTTCGGCGTGCTGCGCGATCAGGTTGTCGGCAACATCGAAACCGGAGGCGACCTGCATCAGCTTGACGGTCGGGATGTTCGGGACATTCATGAAGTGGTTCGCCACCAGCCGAACCGGCACTCCGGTGCGACGCGAGGCGCGAAACAGGATGTCCTTGATGACCACCGGACAGGCGTCGGCGTCGACCCAGATCGTAGGCATCAGGCCAGCATTCAGCGCGAGCGGATGAGCGTGCCGACGCCTTCGTCGGTCAGCAGCTCCAGCATGACGGCATGCTCGACGCGGCCGTCGATGATGTGCGCGGCGTCCACGCCGCTCGCCACCGCATCCAGCGCGCAGCGCACCTTGGGCAGCATGCCGCCGGAGATGGTGCCGTCGGCGATCAGCTCGCCCACGCGGGTCGGCGTCAACCCCGTCAGCGTCTTCTGCTCGGCATCAAGAATGCCGCGGGTGTTTGTCAGCAGGATCAGCTTTTCCGCCTTGAGCACGGTGGCCAGCTTGCCGGCCACCAGATCGGCGTTGATGTTCAGCGACTCGCCGTTGGGCGCCACGCCCAGCGGCGCGATGACCGGGATGAAGTCACCTGATTCCAGCAATTCGACCACGGCCGGATCGATGCTGGACACCTCGCCCACCTGACCCAGGTCCGTTTGCCCGTCATCCGCCTTGATGCGGCGTGCACGAATCAACTGCCCGTCCTTGCCGGACAGGCCGATCGCGCGGCCACCCGCCTGGTTGATCAGGTTGACGATGTCCTTGTTGACCAGACCGCCGAGCACCATCTGCACGACGTCCATGGTCTCGTTGTCGGTCACGCGCATGCCGTCGATGAACTGGCTTTGCTTGCCCAGACGTTCCAGCAGGCTGCCGATCTGCGGCCCGCCGCCATGGACGACGACCGGGTTCAAACCCACCGCCTTCATCAGCGTCACGTCACGGGCGAAACCACGCTTGAGCGCCTCGTCGACCATGGCGTTGCCGCCGTACTTGATCACGACGGTCTTGCCGGCAAAGCGCTGGATGTACGGCAGCGCGGTGGTCAGAACCCGCGCGACCTCCATCGCCGCGGTTTCGCTCAGCGAGTCCATCAGTTTCTGCCGGAGGAGCCGAAACCGCCCTCGCCCCGATCCGTCGCGTCGAAGCTCTCCACCCGGTTCAGCGCCGCCTGGACCACCGGCACGATCACGAGCTGGGCGATGCGCTCGCCCGGCTCCACCGTGTAGGCGTTCTGCCCGCGGTTCCAGCACGAGACCATCAACGGTCCCTGATAGTCGGAGTCGATCAGGCCAACGAGATTGCCCAGCACCAGCCCGTGCTTATGCCCCAGGCCCGAGCGCGGCAGGATCATCGCCGCCAGCCCCGGATCGGCCAGGTAGATCGACAGGCCAGTGGGAATCAGTTCGGCCTGGCCCGGCTCGATGGTCAGCGGGGTGTCCACGCAGGCGCGCAGGTCCATGCCGGCCGAGCCCTCGGTGGCGTATTCGGGCAGCGGGAATTCGTTGCCGATGCGGGCGTCCAGAATGCGGTAATCGATAGTGGTCATGCGTCCTTGCTCAGGCTTGCTGTCGTGTCTGGTCGTGGGGAGGAATCTTGCTGTCGAGGCGGGTGGCGATCAGCTCCACCAGCGACCGCGCCAGCTGCGTCTTCGGCGCCGGCCCCAGCGACTGCTCGCCATCGGACCAGGCCACCCACAGGGCGTTGTCATCGGTGTCGAACCCGCGGCCTTCACCGACCCAGTTGGCGGCGATCATGTCCAGCCGCTTGGATTCCAGCTTGCCACGGGCATAACCCTTGAGATCATCGGTTTCAGCCGCGAAGCCAACCGTGAACACCTCGGGATAGCGCCGCGCCACGTCGGCGAGAATGTCGGTATTGCGCACCAGTTCAATCTGCTGACGCTCCGCCGATTTCTTGATCTTGGACTCGGCCACGTCCGCCGTCCGGTAGTCGGCGACGGCCGCGGTGGCGATGAACACCTCGGCCTCCGGCAGCTGATCGAGCACGGCCTCGTGCATCTGCTCGGCGGTCTCGACATCGATACGCGTCACGCCCCGGGGTGTGGGCAGATTGACCGGCCCGGCTACCAACGTGACTTCCGCGCCCAGCGCCGCGCAAGCGGCGGCGACCGCGAATCCCATCTTTCCGGAGGAACGATTGGTCAGGAACCGGACCGGGTCCAGCGGCTCGCGCGTGGGGCCGGCGGTGATCAGCACGCCGCGATGATTCAGCGGCCCTTCGCCAGCCTCCGCGCCCAGCAGTTGATTGATCGCCTCGACGATCTCCTCCGGCTCGCTCATCCGGCCGGGGCCGGATTCGCGCTCGGCCAGTTCGCCGACGCCGGGGCCCACCACGCTGACATCACGACGGGTCAGCGTCTCCATGTTCGACTGCGTCGCCGGGTGCTCCCACATCACGTGGTTCATCGCCGGTGCGACCAGAATCGGTGACGTCGTGGCCAGACAAAGCGTGGTCAGCAAATCGTCGCATTGCCCGGTCGCCAGCCGCGCCAGACAGTCCGCGGTGGCCGGCGCGATCACGATCAGATCGGCCCAGCGCGCCAGTTCGATGTGCCCCATGCCGAGCTCGGCGGCCTCGTCCCACAGACTGGTCCGCACCGCATTGCCCGACAGCGCCTGCAAGGTCAGCGGCGTGATGAAACGCTCCGCGTTCGCGGTCATCACCACCTGCACATTCGCACCCTGCTTCACCAGCCGCCGCGTCAGCTCGGCCGTCTTGTAGGCCGCGATGCCACCGCAGATGCCCAGCAGGATGTTGGGTTGTGCGGACATTCCCGTTCCCGAAATCGTTGACAGGGCGCGATTGTAGCGTGGACTGGCCCGGGTCCACCGCCCGTCGCAACGCGCAATAAGCACACCAGCGTTGGACTGGCCCGCTGCCCGGCGCGCCGGCTGCTACGAGCGAACCATCAAAGATGTCCGAGACAGGCTGATGCCGTCGCACCATCTTGCAGGAACGCATCGGCCCGGGTCGCGGTCTCCTGTGGGTCACAGCATCCCATCGTGATATTCGAACTTCATGTGGATATTCGATCATCACCGGGTGTTTTCAGGCTGTTTTCTGGCATTCTGAGAAATGCCCTCAAACCATCGACGAGGCATTCGAAATGCAAAAACTAGTGATTCTTCTGGCCATGATCGCTGGAGCCGGAGTCTCATCCGGATGTGCCACGGTCAGGACCAGCGACAACGCTCACGTCGGCAGTCCGAAGATCTACGGTGGCACGCGCCTGAACGTCGCCGCGCTGTCATCGGATGACGCAGCCTTGGCCCGATTCGAGCACTACGGCATCGAGCCGCCCAGTCATCCCGCTCTTGATCTACCGCTCAGCTTCGTGGGAGATACGCTGATGCTGCCGTTCTCGGCCTGGTACACGCTCACCGAACCCGTGGTCGGTCGGGAATAATCCGTCTGCACAACACCTTCGATCACACCCGGGACCGACTCACCGTCTGATCTCGGCGTAGCTCGCCCCGCCACGCGCCAGAGTTGAGCTCCCGTGTCAGCAAACCGCATGCAACCGAATCTCCAACCGATGCTTCGTGGCGCCGGCGTGTTCCTGCGCCCGCTGACCGAGCAGGATTTCGACGCCTGCCATGCCGCGGCCTGCGATCCGGAGATCTGGGCCCAGCACCCTGACCGCGAGCGGCATCGCGCCGACGTGTTCAGACAGCATTTCTTCAGTTCGGCCGTTACCAGCCAGAGCGCTTTTGTCATCGTCGAGTCTTCCAGCGGGCGCATCATTGGCTCCACACGCTTTTATGACTGGGATCCGGCCGGCCGCAGCATCGCGATCGGCTACACTTTCTTCGAACGCGCCCACTGGGGCCTCAGGACCAACGGCGAGGTCAAGCGTCTGATGCTGGAACATGCGTTCAGCTTTTCGGATGCCGTCTGGTTCCATGTGGCGGAGAAGAACCTGCGGTCTCGCCGAGCGGTGGAAAAGCTGGGTGCCCGACTGGTGGGTCGCGAGCCGCGCGTGCTGGGCCAGACCGAGTACCTGGTGCTGTTCTATCAGTTGACGACACGCGATTGGCAAACACGATGAACACGACCGATCAGCCTCCTGCTTCCGGTTCAGCCCGGGAAGTCTTTCTCGCTTTCCTCAAACTCGGGCTGACGTCTTTCGGCGGTCCGATTGCCCATCTCGGTTATTTTCGCGCCGAGTTGGTCGAGAGACGCCGCTGGATCAGCGAAAGCCAGTTCTCGCAGCTGCTGGCGGTCTGCCAGTTCCTGCCCGGACCGGCGAGCAGCCAGCTCGGATTCACGCTGGGCCTGCTGCGCGGCGGCTGGCTCGGCGGACTGGCCGCGTTCCTGGCATTCACGCTGCCGTCGGCCCTGCTGCTGTTCGGATTCGCGCTGATCGCCCCCCTGCTGCGGGGTGGAATCGGGGAAGCGGTCGTGCACGGCCTCAAGCTGGTCGCCCTGGCGGTCGTCGCCAGCGCGGTGCTGAGCATGTCGAAGAAACTTTGTCCCGACCGGCCCAGACAGCTGATTGCCATTGTTGCCGCGGCGGTCGTGCTCAGCGCTGGGACCGCCTGGATCCAGTTGCTGGTGGTCGCCGGGGGCGGCCTCATCGGGCTGCGCGCCTGCCGCTCACTACAGCCCGATCCGGGCGCGTCGTTCACGACCGGCTACGGCATGCGAACCAGCGGCGTCTTGCTGGGCATCTTCGGATTGCTGCTCGTCGGGTTGCCGCTGTTCGCGACCGCGGCCCCCACGCTGACAGCCGTGGCCGAAGCATTCTACCGCGCGGGTGCGCTGGTCTTCGGCGGCGGTCACGTGGTGCTGCCCTTGCTGGAAGACACGGTGGTCGGGCCCGGCTGGGTCTCGCAGGAGCAGTTTCTGGCCGGTTACGGCGCCGCCCAGGCGATTCCCGGCCCCATGTTCGCGTTTTCGGCGTTTCTGGGCGCCGAAATCCCCACCGGCATGCCGGCAATCGTCCCCGCGCTGACCGCGCTGGCGTTCATGTTCCTGCCGGGTTTCCTGCTGGTCGCGGCAGTGCTGCCGGCCTGGTCCACCATCGCGCGCAATGCCTCGATGGCACGAGCTATCGCCGGCATCAACGCGGCGGTGGTCGGTCTGCTGGGCGCGGCGCTCTACGACCCGATCCTGACCTCCTCGGTCGGCAACGGCATCGATCTGGCGATCGGGCTGACCGGCTTCGCGCTGCTCGCTTTGCTTGGCCGCTCACCGCTGCTGGTCGTGCTCTGGTGTGTCGGCGCCAGTATCGCGGCCCGACTGGTCTGAGGAAACCGCCAAGCTTCTCAGGCACTGTCGCAGGGATAGACGCGGTACGGGACTGAGTCAATCACCGGCGGCCAGGTCATCCAGCAGTTTCGATGATCGCCCATCGGCGCGGGCACCGATGCGGCGCGTGCCGTGATCACCACCCTCGGACCGAAACGGTGCTCACGCACCAGCCGCTGGTAAACCTCGCGCGATAACGCGTCCCAGAATTTTCGGCAAAGCGTGGAACGTTCGAATCGGGCCAATGACCGGACATGGCATACCATGGTCACAACGGAGGGTCGGCATCATGGCGTTTTCAGCATTCATCGTTCGTCTCACCGCCGCGGTGTTCGCCGCGTACGGCGTCGGATTCATCCTGGCTCCCGCGTGGATGGCCGATCTTTCCACCGGCGCCGTACCCGCGACGGCCTCCGGCCTGATCGACATGCGCGCGACTTATGGCGGCCTGTCACTGGCCGTTGGCGTACTGCTGTGGAGACTCGCCGCCTCGCCGGAAACGCTGCGCGCCGGCCTCCGGAGCGTGATCGTCCTGATGGTCGGCATGGCGGGCGGACGCCTGGTCGGCATGGCCCTGGACGGACCGGCGAATGCGTTGATGTGGACGTATCTCGCCGCGGAATGCGTGCTGACCGTCATCGCGGCCTGGCTGCTGGCCAGGGCCGACACCACCACACGCCACAAGGAAACCACCCGTGGACGTTGAAATCGTCAGAACCGGATATGTCGTCGGCTGGGGCACGCTGTCACTGATCAATGCCGGACTCGCGCAAAGCAAGCGCCGCAGCGGCCTGATCTGGTGGCTGCTCTCGCTGTTGCTTGGCCCCATCGCAACGCTGCTGATCGTCGTGCTTCCGCCGGCCTCGTCAGGCGACTTCCGCTAGTCGCTGCCGCGGTATCGGAGGCCCATCACCCGCACTCCGCGCAGACAGCTGATCCTCGACAATGGCCCCGCGCGATGGTCAGCATGTGCTCCGACATTCCCCTTAAGGATCGGACAGTGAAACAATGGATCACCACGGTGGCGATCTCGCTGATCGTCACCACCAGTGCGCACGCAAACGATGGCCCCAGCCGCGAGAGCATCGACAGGCTCCTCGAGCTGATGGACAGCCGGGCGCTGATCGAGAACAGCATGCAGCAGGTCGAATCACAGCTGCGCAAGGCCATGCGGCAGGTCATGGGCAACGAGATTCCCTCACCCGAGGCGCAGGTCGTGATCGACGACATGCAAAGCAAGCTGATGAACTTGCTCGGCGAGACGCTCGCCTGGGAGCGCATGGAACCGGAGATGATCGCCATATATCGGGACTCGTTCACCGAACAGGAGATCAACGGAATGATCGCGTTCTACAGCAGCCCCGCCGGACAGGCCGTGGTGAAGAAGATGCCGGTGGTGATGGAACACACGATGAACCTGGTCTATCGACAAACCCAGTTGATGACGCCCAAGCTCGAAAGGATTCAGGTGGAAACCGTCCAGGCGCTTCAGGCCTGCTGCAGCGAGGAATTCGGCGACATGGCGAACTCCAGGAACTGAGTCCGATCGTGAAGCGCAGACACAGGCAATGGTTACGCTCCGATCGGTCTCCGCCGCTCATCGCAACAGACCCCGGGCCGTGACCTGACGGATGAATCTCCCCGTGACCATCGTCATGCTTACCGTGATCGCGTTGCTCGCCGGCTGCGCGCAACAGGCTCGTGTGGTCGAGCCGCAACCGGAAGTGGTGACGTCACCACTGAACGTGCGCGCGACCGCCTGGGATGAACGACGGCTGGATCGTCTCAACGCGGCCATGCCCGAACTGCTGCGGGTCCACCACGTGGCCGGCGCCACGATCGCACTGACCGGCGACGGCAAGGCGCAATGGACCGGCCGATTCGGCACATTGGAGCACACGGAAGTCCCGCTGCGGCTCACCGGCCTGCGCGAGCCGGTACTCGCGATGCTGACGCTGACGCTGTCACGCGAGTACGGCTGGTCGCTGCGCGCGCCACTGGCTGACATCGCCCCCAGCGCCGCGCTAACCGAACACCAGGCGACCCTGACACCGCGGGAGCTGTTGTCGCACACAGCCGGCCTTGGAGCCGCCGAGACGGCACGGCGCGGCGTCTGGCAGGAGTCCGATGACGGCATTGCGCTGCTCGCCCGAGCCCTGGAAGCGGCGACGGGACAGCCGCTGTCCACGCTGGCGACGCAGCGAATCCTCGCGCCTGCTGGCATGACGGCCTCGCGCTTCGACGGCACGGGCACGCTGATCACAACCACCGCTGACTACGCCCGGTTCTTGCAATGGCTGCTCTCGCCGGCGCGGGGCGACGTCACCCTGGCCACGCTGCTCGGCGTTCAGACCACCGTCTCCCAGTCGCTCGGCCTCTACTGGGGGCTGGGCTGGGGTCTGGAACGCCGCGGCGAGGGCGGGCTGGCGGCCTTCCACTGGGGCGGCGATCCGCGATTCTCCCGGTTCATGCTGCTCGACCCGGTGCGCGGGCGGGCGCTGGTGATCGTGACCGACTCCGACAAGGGACTCGGACTTATCACCGATGTGGTCGCGATTCTGGACGAGGAACCGCATACGGCGTTCGACTTCGAACGGAATCCGCCCACGCGCTGATTCGATCGCGACACGCGACACCCCGCAGAACCCCGCCTCCCGTTGATGCAGGTCAACATGCGAGGCCGCGCCCCCACCTACGCTGTCCGTGCATCGTGACTCCGACAGTGTGCGCCCATGTCCAAGACCCTATTTCTGCCCAGCACGCCGCTTGATCTGCAAGCAATGCGCGCCCCGCGTTACACGTCCTACCCGACGGCGCTGCAATTCTGCGAGGAGGTCGGTCCGACCGACGCCATCGAAGCGCTGCGCGCCTCCAACGACGATCTGGTCCCGGCGCCGCTCTCGCTCTACCTGCACGTTCCGTTCTGCCGCTCGAATTGCTTCTACTGCGGTTGCACGCGCACGGTCACGCGCAACCAGACGATCATGTCGACCTACGCCGCACGGCTCTGCGACGAACTGGTGCAACGCGCCGAGAACCTGGACCGCGATCGCCGCACCGTGCAGGTTCATTTCGGCGGCGGAACACCCAACCACCTTCCGGACGCCGATCTGGAGCGCATCGTCGGCACGATCCGCCAACACTACCGCGTTGTCAGTGCCGTCGATGCCAGCCTCGAAGTCGACCCCCGCCTGGTCCAGGCGAACCAGCCCGCCTTCTGGCGTCGGCTCGGGTTCAATCGCATCAGTATCGGCGTGCAGGATGTCGACCCACGCGTTCAACGACTGATCAACCGTATCCAGCCTTCCGAGATGGTCGCGGCCACGGTAGATGCCTGCCGGGATGCCGGTTTCGCGAGCATCAATTTCGACCTTGTCTACGGCCTGCCCGGACAGACCCTGGATTCCATCAACGCGACGATGGACTTCGTCGAGCAGCAGCGCCCCGACCGCGTGGCCGCGTTCGGGTACGCGCACCTGCCGGAGCGACTGCCGGCACAGCGCGCGATCAACCGGGCATGGCTGCCCGACCCGCAGGCGCGCTTCCGGATGCGCAACTACATCGAGTCGCGGCTGATCGCCGCCGGCTATGTCGCCATCGGCCTGGACCATTTCGCGCTGCCGACCGACACGCTCGCGCAGGCGTTCGCCGAAGGCACGCTGCATCGCAACTTCCAGGGCTACACGACCCACGCCGGGTGCGACATCATCGGCTTCGGCGTCAGTTCGATCAGCCGCGTCGGCCGCGTGTTTGCGCAGAACACCAAGGCACTGGACGACTACGCAAGCGCGCTGGAGCGACACGAGTGGCCGATCGAGCGCGGGTATCGGCAGTCGGACGAAGACCGGTTGCGTGAACGCGTGATCATGGGGCTGATGTGTCATCGGCCTGTCGATCTGGTAAACCTCAGCCGGCACTATCAGCTCGACGCCGAGGAACTGTTCGCCGACGCGCTGGACAATCTCCACGCGATCGCTCCCCGCACACGACCGCTGACCTCGTGCCACGACGGCGTGCTGGAAGTCACCGAAGCGGGTCGACCCTATCTGCGCCTGATCGCCGCACAGTTCGACGCCTACCTGAACACCACGCCCAGCAAATCCAGTCTTGCGGTTTGAGCGAACGCGCGGTTGAATGACGCATCTTCACCGGATGAACACGGGCTAAGGGCATGGCCGCACAGTTGAAACCCACGTTCCGGCAGACCGCGCATGCATGCAGCCGGTGCGTGATGATCGGTCAATGCCTGCCCGCCGGGCTGACCGCCGACGAACTCCAGCGCGTGGACGAGATCGTCGGTGTCAACGGCCGCTGTTCCAAGGGTCAGACGCTCTACGAGGCCGGAGACAAGATCACCGCGCTTTATGCCGTGCGCAACGGCTCATTCAAGAGCTACCGCATCTCGGAATCCGGCGAGGAGCAGGTCACCGGCTTCTTCCTTCCCGGTGATCTGCTGGGTATGGACGGATTGCACAAGGGTGAACATTCAAGCTTCGCCATGCCGCTGGAGGACAGCGTCGTTTGCCGGTTTCCGCTCGACCAGCTCGACGAG
>CALBOV010000406.1 GCA_937896565.1 uncultured Salinisphaerales bacterium | reverse complement strand
GGAGGCAGCGGCGAACAGGACAGGAGGAGACCATGAAGGATCAAGCCACCGCGCCGATGCGCGGAGTCAGCGAAGGCCAGCATCTGTGGTCCCCAAGCGCGGACTTCGCGAACAACAGCAACCTCGCGCGCTACATGCGCTGGCTGGAGGAGGAGCGCGGCCGGCGCTTCGACAGCTATGACGCGTTGTGGCAATGGTCGGTCACCGATCTGGACGGCTTCTGGCAGTCGATCTGGGACTACTTCGACGTGCATTCGATCTCGCCGCCGACCTGCGTGCTGGATTCGCGCGAGATGCCCGGCGCCCGCTGGTTTCCCGGTGCGCGCCTGAACTACGCCGAGCACATCCTGCGCCACGAGGCGGAGGTGCCGGCGGATCAGGTTGCCATCCGGCATTTGTCCGAATGCCGGCCGCTGGCCGAAATGACCTGGCATGAACTGGGTCAGCAGGTCCGGGTCGTCGCCACGCAGTTGCGCCACATGGGCGTGACCACCGGTGACCGGGTGGTCAGCTACATGCCGAACATTCCCGAGACCACGGTGGCGATGCTGGCCGCGGTGTCCATCGGCGCGATCTGGTCCTCGGCGGCGCCGGAGTTCGGCGTGAACACGGTGATCGACCGTTTCTCGCAGATCGAGCCAAAGGTGCTGTTCGCCGCCGACGGCTACCGCTTCGGCGGCAGGGATTTCGATCGCACCCGGGAGGTCGCGGCGATCTGCGACGCGCTGCCCAGCCTGCAGGAGGTGATCTGGCTGCCGTATCTGAACGCCGACGCCAAACCTCCCAAGGCGGCGCTGCTGTGGGACGATCTGATGGATCACCCACCGGTGCCGCGCGACGCCTTCGACTACGCCTATGTCGCGGCGGATCATCCGCTGTGGATTCTGTTTTCCTCCGGCACCACGGGTCTGCCCAAGGCCATCGTGCCGGGACACGGCGGGGTGACGCTGGAGCACATGAAGCTCATGCACTTCCACCTGAACATCAGGCCGGACTCCACGATGTTCTTCTACACGACCACGGGTTGGGTCATGTGGAACATCCTGCTGGCGGCGATGATCGGCGGCGGCGCGGTGGTGCTGTACGACGGGCATCCGGCGCATCCCACGCCGGATTTGCTGTGGAAGCTGGCGGCCGATACCGGCGCCACCTGTTTCGGCGCCAGCCCGACCTTCGTGCAGATGATGGAGAAGGCGGGGCTGGAGCCCGGCAGAACGCACGACCTGTCGGCCCTGGACACCATTGTCGTCTCCGGCGCGCCATCGACGCCGGAGACCTTCGCCTGGTTCTACCGCAGCGTGAAGCGGGATTTGTGGGTGACCTCGCAGTCTGGTGGCACCGAAATCGTCAGCGGGTTCGTCGGCGCGGCGCCCATTCTCCCGGTGCATGCGGGCGAGATTCAGTGCCGCTCGCTGGGCATGGACGTGCACGCCTGGGACGAGGACGGCATCGAGGTGCCCGCCGGCACCGTTGGCGAACTGGTCGTCACCAGCCCGTTCCCGTCCATGCCGGTGAAGTTCTGGAACGACCCCGACAACGCCCGCTACCGGGATGCCTACTTCGACGTTTATCCGGGCGTGTGGCGCCACGGCGATTTTCTGAAGATCAACGAGCGGGGCGGTTGCTACATCTACGGTCGCTCCGACTCCACGCTCAACCGCTTCGGCGTGCGCATCGGTACCGCCGAGATCTACCGGGTGGTGGAGCAGGTGGAGGGCGTGGCCGACAGCCTGATCGTCTGCTGCGAGTTGCCCGGCGGCCGCTACGACATGCCGCTGTTCGTGCTGATGAAGCCCGGCGTGGAATTCACCGATGAGATCGCCGACACCATCCGCTCGCGCCTGCGTTCGGATTGCAGCCCGCGCCACGTGCCGGACTCGATCCACGCCGTGCCGCGGATTCCGTACACGCTAACCGGCAAGAAGATGGAAATCCCGGTCCGCAAGCTGCTGACCGGCACGCCGCTGGAGCAGGCGGCCAGCCGCGACGCCATGCAGGATCCGGCGGCCATCGACTTTTATGTCCGCTTCGCCCGGGAGCACGCACGCGAGCGTGACGCCGCATGAACGCGCCGGTGCTGCATTCGGAGTACCTGTTCAGCTACGCGGCGACGCTGGCCGAACCGGTGGTGCTCGGTCCATGCGCCGACGGGATTCGCGTGCTGTTCCAGGTCACGGGTGGCGAGATCACTGGCGGGCGGATCGGCGACGGCGAGGTTTGTCCGGTTGGTGGCGACTGGCTCACCGTTCGGCCCGATGGCGTGGCCAATGTCGATGTGCGCGCGCAACTCAGGACCACGGACGGCGTACTGCTCGACATCCGTTATGGCGGAGTGATCGATTTCGGCGAGGATGGCTATGCCGCGTTCGCCGAAGGACGGCTCGATCCGATCGTGCAGATACAGACCGCGCCCCGTGTCTACACGGCGTCTCCCGGGCATCAGTGGCTCTGCCGGCGTCAGCTCGTTGGAATCGGCGTCGGGAATCTAGTCGAACGAACGGTCAGTTACGACGTTTACGCCGTGTCCTGACGTTGAATTTTCGGTTGCGCAATTGGCCCGCAGGCCGTCAAGATTGACGAATACCAAGAGCGGCGTAGCCGACAAGAGGTCTCGACAGGTCAACAAGGACGACCTGAGCGACGAGACTCAGGAGGAGACAAGCGTGAGGAAACGCGCATCAGATCTCGGCAAGTTGCGGTTGGGAACCGACCGCTTCTACGCGCCCAAGCTGCATTCGGGCGTCATCGAGCGCCCGTCGATCATGCATCGGCTGCTGGCCGCGCCGCCGGGTTCCACCATCGTCCTGCAGGGACCGGCGGGGCACGGCAAGACCACGTTGATGCAGCAACTCAATGCACGGCATCACGAGGCCGGTGTGCTGACCGGGTGGTTGACCTTCGAGGATGCGGACAACGACGCCCGTCGCTGCTTCGAGCTTCTGGAGGATTTCTTCGCCCATCTGGAGGCGCGTGCCGGGTTCGTGCCGGGGCATGCGAGCGGCGACGAGCCGACATCGCGCTCGGAGCGCTTCGCCCAGCGCCTGATGGCGTTGACCGACGCGGTGCCGGGTGTCTCGATCTTTCTCGACGAGTTCCAGACGCTGGCCGAAAGCAGCATCCACGCCTTCTTCCGCGACCTGATCGCCCGCCTGCATGGCCGGGTGCATGTCGTCATCGGATCGCGCACCGTGCCCAAGCTGGGGCTTTCGCGTCTGGTCGTCACCGGCGACGCCATGCTGATCCGGGCGGACGAACTGAGGTTTTCCCGTGGCGAACTGAGCGAGCTGTTTCAGAGCGGCTCGCTGAGCGACCTGGACGAGCGGCAGGTCGACAGCGTGTTTCGCAGTACCGACGGCTGGCTGGCGGCGGTGCAGCTGTACCGGTTGGCGGCGCGCAGTCAGACCGTGCGGGCGGGATTGTCCGATCCCGAGGCCTGCGGACAGCCCCAGCAACTCACAGACTACCTGGCCGACAATGTCCTGAGCCTGCAGGAGCGGGAGCTTCAGGCGTTTCTGTTGCAGACCTCCGTGCTCAACCGCTTGTCGCCCGAGCTGTGCAATCACATCACCGGACGAGGGGACGCGCGCGAGGTG
>CALBOV010000405.1 GCA_937896565.1 uncultured Salinisphaerales bacterium | reverse complement strand
CAGGCGGTGGCGCGCTGGATTGCCCCCGAAACGCCAGTCGACGCCACACTGTGCTTCCAGCTGAGCGTCACCGACAGCCTGGCTCGGTCGTCCGCCACACTGGCCATGGTCGTGGTCAATGCGGCGGATCTGCCGCCAGAGGTCATCGACACCGCAAGATTCGCGGTGGCCCAGGGTGATGAACTCACCGTGACGAATGCCGATCTGTTCGCATTCGTCGACGAACCCAACGGCGACCCGCTGACCCGAGGCGATTTCATCGGCGCGCCGGAAGGTGGCCGCTTCGAAGCAGACGACCAGGGCTTCCGCTACCGGCCGTTCACGGGCGAGCAGGCGCTCACCGATCGTAGCGTTCGCGAACTGGCCCGGGTCGGGGCGACACGGGCGGCCTACATCCGTACCGCAACCGACCAGCCCGCGGACCTGGTGATCTACGACGCAGCGACCGAGGCGACGGAGGTTTTCGCGACGCCTGATATTGGCGAAGTCGTCGCGGCTCAGACGCAGCCGGTGCTGTACTTCAACACGGGCCTCACGCAGGAGTTGTTCGTCTACACCGCGGGGCTGGGTGTTCGACCGGTGGCGACAACCGCGCCGTTCTCGCTGGGCGTGGACAGCCGGATCGAAGAGTCCACCGGTGATCTCTACTTCTGCGACGGATCGGTCTGGGTCAGCGTGGATGCACAGACCGCGGCCGTCACGCGGTCGTCCACCGCCTGTCTGGGCTTTTCGACGACGCAGTTGCAGGCACAGCGCGACGGTGCGCTTTGCACGGCGGACGATGCCGACCTGGTCTGCGCCGACGGCGCCGGTGGCATGCGGCTGGTGAACCGCTTCCCGAACCGCATTGCCGCGCTGTTCGCGCTGAATGATGAACTGCTGGTCGCGGTGGACGACTTCAGCACGCTCAACGGTTATCGCTGGTGGCGGGTCGACGGTCAGGATGCGGTGTCCATGGCCGGTGAGCTGCGTGATTCCTTCATCCCGCCGCTGGGCATCGTCACCGAGCAGGACGGTCTTGTTCTCGCGGTGCAGGTCGACGGCCTGGTGCAGATGCGCCGCTGGCTCGGCGGCACCAGCCCCATCGAGAACGTGTCGGAGGCGGACTACCAGGAGTTCGACCGCTTCGATCTCGGCAGTCTGGCGACGACGGGACGCCGGGTGTTCTGGAATACGCCGCTGTCGCAGACCCGCGAGGCGTTGCTGATGGTCGACCTAGACGACTACGCGCCGGGCACGGGCGGCGGTGATCCGCAGCTTGCCGACCTGGTGGTGCTCAACGAGAAGACCAC
This sequence comes from uncultured Salinisphaerales bacterium, assembly GCA_937896565.1. Classification (GTDB taxonomy): domain Bacteria; phylum Pseudomonadota; class Gammaproteobacteria; order Nevskiales; family OUC007; genus Abyssibacter. The sequence goes on along the minus strand of CALBOV010000405.1, from coordinate 8,540 downwards.
CGAGTTCGCCGGGCGGCCATTCCCGATCCGCGTCACGACCTATCGGGGCGTGACCAGCGTCGAACTGCCGCTGGAGACCAGTGACGACGGTGTCGACTGTCGCCTGATCGTGGTGGATGCCACCGGCGATCACGTCGAGCGGCTGAGCGAACTGCGCTGCGATCCGCCGGTGGTGCCACTGACGCTGGATGGGTCGGAAACCCTGGTCTACGTGAAACAGGGCGATGGACCGGACTTCCTGCGCCGGGTGTTCCGCACCGATGGGGAACCCTTCGCGGGCACGACGCCATTTGCCGTCCAGATCGCCGACCCGGGTGGTGCCAGTGTGGACCTGCCGATCGAAATCGAGGTGACCGAACCATGATGTCTTCGGGTGATGCACGACAGCGTTCCGCGGCCGCGCTACTGCTGGCCTTGCTGCTGGGCGCCTGTTCCGGCGGTGGGTCGGAAACCGATGCCGCGGTGTCGGAGCCGCCGCCAGCCGGCGACGGCAGCGGGTTGGCGGGCGAGGGCGGAGACACCACGGGCGTGATTCCGCTGGGTGAGCCTGGCTCGCCTTACTTCTACACCGATGGCGTCGCGGTGCTGCCGCCGGAGCGCTCCGGTTCCGCGGAGCGACCCGATCCGGACCGGGACGGCGATGGCCTGCCGAACGCCATCGACCGGGCACCGGATATACCCGCGGCGATCGCCGATGACGAGGCTCGGCTGGTGCTGGTTCACGCCGGTAGCCGGATCGAAGGCCGGTTGGTCGATCGAGCGCTGCATGCCGACGCGACCATCGTGTTCGAGATCGGCGGTGATGCGCTGGCCGACGAGCATCCGCACGCCATTCTGTTCGGCGGCGATGCCTCGAGGACGGCGGAACTGGTCGAGATCGGGGGCGGACGGTACGAATTGCTGGATACGGCATCCGACCATCCGGTGGAGGCCGTGGCGGTGGCGACATCGACCTGGCAAACGCGGCCGATGGCCATCGAATACCGGGTTCCCGGTGCGCCGTGGATCGCGGGGGCGGTGACGGCGCGTCGCGGTCAGACCGCACGTGTTGTCGGTCTGCATCTCGCGGATCGCGAACTGTGGCTTGGTGACACGTTGTTGCCGATGGTGGCCGGCGCCGAGACCTGGGTCGATGTGAGCATCCCGATGGATGCCGACAGCGGCCTGCTGGAGCTGCGGACCGATGAGAGCCAGCAGCAGGTCCCGGTGCGCGTTGAGCGACAGGTGCAGGTCGTCGCCTCGCCCTTGTGGGCGGAGCGCTTTCAAACGCTGGTGCACTTCAACAGCGATGATGATCTGGCCTACCTGAGCGGCGATCGACCTGTCTCGTTGTGGGTTGATACGAGTGTCCCGGACACGGTGCGTTTCCAGGTGCTCGATGCGGCGGCTGACAAGGCGCTGGTCGGTCGCGAGGTCACCGTCTGGCCAGATCAGGACAAGGTGGTGCTGGAGGCGGAATCGGCGGCGCTGTCACTGGCCTGGCAAAGCCGGCGGGCCTGGGCACTGCCGCAACGGGACTGGCAGGCCTTTCGCTCGGATGTGCTGGCCGCGCTCAATGCTGATGAGGCCGTGCTCGGCGCCATCGAGGACGCCGTGATTTCCGGTGCGAGCGCCGACAGCCTGGCGGCGTTGGCCGGGTTACGGACACTGGCGCAGGATGCGCTGCGGGCGCCGGCGCAAGCGAAGATGGTGGCGACCCCGGGCATCTCCCAGGGCGAGGCGCTGGGGCAGCGGGTGAACTATGTGGCGCCGAACGGCAGCCTGGGGCCGAACAGCCACTACGCGCTGTTCAGCGTTGGTAGCGTGCTGGACCTCTGCGCCGGCCTGGGTGGCCGACCCAAGTCGTTCCGGCCATCCGATCTGTGCATGGTCAGCAGCAGCGAGCTGGCGTCCAGCGTTGCGGTGCGCCGCAACGGTGAACTGCTGAGAAATCACATCGCGGTGTCTCGCGGCATCTTCGGCGCCGACATCGTCGGCGGCACCGGGGGCTTCTTCAACCTGGAATTCGGCTCCGATCAGGGGTTCATCGCTTTCAAGCGGCCGTTCGCCTATCTGGAAGCATCGGATACCAACAAGACGCCGCTCTGCGGCATCGAGCCCTGTCAGGTGGAGATCATCACCGGCGGCTTCGGCGTGGGGTTGCCCACACCGGCGATGACTCCGGCTGAAAAGCGCGTGTTTGAATTGCTGCGCAACCGGGCATTGGTTGATCTGATCGTGTTGCCGGTGCTGAGCACGCTATCCGGTGAGCTGGTCGACAGCCAGAGCCTGCAATGCGTCTCCAACAAGGCGTTCGAACTCTTCGGCGGTTCGCAGTCGTTGGCCGAGTTTTATCAAAAGGCCAGCGGCGCAAAGAAGCCGGATGGCAGCACGGACCACGCAGCGCTCGCCAAGGAGATCCGGACCTATTTCACGGGGCTGCTGACCCAGCTGTTGAAGTTCCGCACGCTGGGTGACTGTTACCAGACCAAGCCTCAGGAGGTGATCGAGGACCTGCTGGACCGGGCGGCGGATGAAGCCAGTCAGCGGCTGCTGGCGGTGATCCAGATTGCGGTGGAAACCACCATCACGGCGGTGCAGTTCGCGACCACGCCGCGCAAGATCGTGTTCAAGGCCGAACCGGTGATGCGGATCGATGCCGTGCGTGGACGTTACGACGCGACAGCGGCCGATGCGTCGAACAGCATCGAGATCGAGGGCTCGGCGATCGCCGAGGATCAGTCCCCGGCCACCGAGTTCTATCCCAAGCTGCGGCTGGAAGGTCGTTCGGGTCCGAACAGTTTCGTCGCCGTGGATACGCCGCTGGATCAATCAAACTACACCGGTGGCGTGCCGGCGGAGAATCGCTTTCTGCGCCTGTCCGGGGCGCCGCTGCGAACGATCATCGAATCCGACGGCATGTTCGTCCCCGGCACGCTGGACGTGAGCCTCATCTACACGCTGGACAATCCGGAGAACTTTGACTCGGCCGAGGTGGAGATCAAGGCCGGGCAGTACGAGATTCTGGGTGCGCCGCGTGTCGACGGCTTTGCCGAGGGCAGCTCGCCGACATCCGGTGGCAGCCGGGTGTTTCTGGTGGGCTATCGGCTGAACGGGCTGGATCTCAGCGGTGCCTCGGTGGAACTGGCATCCAGCGCGCAGGGAGAAATCGTTCGCGATCTGGAACTGATCCGCTACGACGAGCCGGACGTGCCCGAGACTCGGCAGTACGAGATCAGCTTTGGGGTTCCGCAACTGCCGTCCGGACGCAATGCCACGGAGTTCGACGCGACGCTGGTGCTCGCATCGGGGCGCATCGCGCTGGGCAAGCTGCTGGTCGTCCGGCCGCAGGTGTTTGGCTCGGCGACGGTCAGTGACTCCGGCGCCTGCCAGGACGACCAGGCCGAGGTTCGGCTGGTGACCGCGAATGGGGGATACGTGACCCTGGATACCGCCAGTGCGCCGGAGGTCATGGCGCCCGTATCCGGGCCGGATGACGTCGCCGCATCGCTGCTGTGGAACAACAGTCAGCTCGCCGCGAACAACCGGGTGGCCGGCGTGGAAGTGACCTGCACCGACGTCGGCGACGACTGCCGCGATGACGGCGGCGAGGAGGCGACCGGTGTCTGCACGCTGGGCATCGTGTTCGACGACGACACCAGCGTGCCGGGCAGTCAGACGCGATTCTTCAGTCTCAAGAAGAACGACCGGCGCGTGTTCCCCTGATGCGGCTACCGGGCTTCGGCCGGCACTGAGCCCACAGATCACGCCGTTGGCGCGTGGTTGGACCGATGCGGGCATCTTCCCGACAGGTGTCGACAAGATCGTGGGCGATCTGTCTGAAATGTCCTACACGGTTCCCCGAAGCAGGCCATGGTCGGCCGTTTTTCCCACTCGCTAGACTCTTGTCGTAGTAGTCGTCTACGTTGGCAAGGGAAGGGCGCGATTGGACCACGCGGGCGTTTTTGACTGGCAAAGCCGGGTTCGCGGTGGCGTTCCGCCAAGTGCTTTTCACCCCTCCCGTTGTTCCCGACGTGCCGGAACACACAGCGACAGCCTCGCCGGCGGGCATGACGCGGTCAGGCCATCGCCATCCGATGGAACGGATGGGGCCTTGCTCGTCTCTTGCGCAGAAAAATCAGGTTCGGAAGCTCATGACGGTTGAACGCTCAGACATAGAAGCAGCGATTTTCGAGGTGGTCGAGGAACTGCTCGAATCCATCGATGCGGAATTCGAGGATGACGTCACCTCGGACGTGATGCTGATTGCCGATGCCGGGTTTTCCTCCATCGACTTCGTCCAGATGACGGTCATGATCGAGGAAAGCCTGAACCGGAAGATCGGCTTTCAGGACATGCTCATGAAGGACGGGCAGTACGTGGATGACCTGAGCGTGGGTCAGGTCGTGGACTTCACCGTCGACCGGCTGAACTCGCCCGCGGCCGCGGGCAACGGCGCCGCGGAGCCCACGGCCGCCGCTCCCACCGCCATGGCGGCGGGTGGCCGGACGGTCACCGCGCAGGACGTCGAGCAGTTCGTGAAGCTGATCAAGCCGCGCAAGATCGCCTCCGCGGGAGGTCATGCGCTGAAGAACAGGCGCGCGGTGTTCATTCTTTCGCCGCCGCGATCCGGTTCCACGCTGTTGCGCGTGATGGTGGCGGGCAACCCGGCGCTGTTCGCGCCTCCGGAGCTGCACCTGCTGTCGTACGCGACGATGGACGAGCGGCGTGCCGATCTCAGTTCCGACCACAGTGAGCAGTTGCTGGATGGAACCGTTCGCGCGCTGATGCAGACGCGCGACTGGACCGGTGACCAGGCACGTCAGTTCATCGCCGAATGCGAAGCCAACGGTATGGGTACCCGCGAATTCTTCGGCATTCTGCAGGAGAATCTGGGTGATCGGCTGCTGGTGGACAAGACACCGACCTACGCCTTCAGCCTCGATATCCTGCGTCAGGCCGAGGAGTACTTCGAGGACCCGCTGTACATCCATCTCACCCGTCATCCCTGCGGCATGATCCGCTCCTACGAGGAGTCGAACCTGACCCGGATGATGCCGCTGATGATGAAGAACGCCGACTTCTCGATGGCGGCGGTCGCCGAGATGATCTGGCTGGTCAGCAACCGCAATATCCTGGAGTTCTCGCAGTCGGTGCCGTCCGAACGCTGGTTCCCGGTGTCGTACGAGAACATCGTCAACGATCCGGAATCCAACATGCGGCGGCTGTGCGAGTTTCTCGGCGTGCCGTATGCCGAGGACATGATCAACCCGTACAGCGACAGGAAGGCGCGCATGACCGATGGCGTGGACAACGCGTCAAAGATGAGCGGCGACCTGAAATTCCATCTGCATAGCCAGATCGACCCCGCCGCCGCCACGCGCTGGCGTCAGTTCTGCTCCGAGGACATGCTCGGCCAGGAGACGCTGGAGCTGGTCTCGACGCTGGATGCCGGCGCCGCGAGCATTCGGGTCTAGCGGGCTGCTCAGACAGGTCTCGCGCCGGACCGGTTGAGGCTCCCGCCCACTGGGTTGAAAGGCGCACGGTCTTGCGCGGCCATTACTGGCCGCAGTCATTGGACGCCGCTACGAGGCGGGTCGTAACCCGCTGGAATTCTTCGTGTAGTCAGCGAGCGCTGTAGCCGCCGTCCACCATCAGCAGGTCGCCAGTGGTGAAGCTGGCCTCGGGCGAGCACAACCAGCGCACCGCCTGGGCAACTTCCTCGCCGGTACCGGGGCGACCGATCGGATGCAGCTTGATGAAGGCTTCCGCCTTCGCGCCGCCGGCCTGCACGGTCTTGGCCCCGAGGCCGGCGTCGATCAGGCCGGGGCAGACCGCGTTGCAGCGGACACCCTGGCCGGAGTAGGCGACCGCGACGGATTTCGTCAGTCCGGCGATTCCGTGCTTGGTCGCGGTGTAGGCCGCGTTCGCGCCGCCGTTGACGCCGAGAATCGAGCAGTTGTTGACGATGGCGCCGCCGCCGGCCTCGACCATCAGCGCGACTTCCTGCTTCAGGCAGTTGTAGGTGCCGTTGAGGTTGATGCTGACGCAGGCGTCCCAGACGCTGTCATCGGTCTCCAGCAGCGGGGTGCCGCCGCCGCCGACGCCGGCGTTGTTGAATGCGCAGTCCAGTCGCCCGAAGCGTTCGCGGATGTTGTCGAACAGGGCCTCGACCGAATCACGATCGGCAACGTCGGCCGGTAGTGCGATGGCGCGCTCCGGGTCGTCGGCGGCCTCGCAAAGCGCCTGTGCGACCGCGGAGGCCGCGTCGGCGTTGATGTCGCTGACGACCACGGTGTCACCGGCTCGTGCGAACTGCGCGGCGGTGATGGCGCCGATGCCGCCGCCGGCTCCGGTGATCAGAACGATTCGGCTCAAGGTATCGGCCTCGGTGATTCAGCGATCCAGTGATTCGAAGAACGCCCAGATCTGCTGGGTCGCATTGAAGGTGCCGGGGTTCGGGCCCAGCTTGCGCGGCAGGAAGGTCTTGCCGCCCGGCCACTGATGCCCCGTTCCGGTCACCGAGCAGGCCTCGACCAAGCGATCGGAGCCACAGGCGGTGTAGCGCGTGCAGTCGGCGCCAGCCAGCTTCCCGGGTTCGGTCTCGCCCGCCTGGCAATCGTTGCGCTGGAGCAGCGACTCGGTCATCTCCTTCAGCGATGCCCGGTAGGTTCCGTCGTACTCGCCACCCAGCAGGGGAATCCGCGGATCGTCGGCGCCGCGGATCAGCAGCGCCGGCACGGGCGAGGGCTTCTCGCAGCGTTCCATCATCAGCGGGCCGGCCACCGGGGCGATGCCGTCGAACACGTCGCCACGCTCGCAGGCGATGCGGTGGAGCAGCATGGCGCCGTTGGAGAAACCGGTGCCGTAGGTCTTGCCCTTCGCGATGCAGGCCGCGCCTTCCAGCGTGGAGGCGAGTTCGGCGATGAAGCCGACATCATCGTAGTTGTTTCGCTGCGGCCGGCCGCAGCAGGAACCGGCATTCCAGGCCCGCCAGATGCCGTCCGGCAGGGCCAGCGCGAAGCCCTCCGACTTCGCCAGCTCGACGAAGCCGGTCTGATTGCCGAAGTTCTCGCCGGTGCCCCAGCCGCCATGCAGGCCGATGACCAGAGGGACCGGCTTGTCCGCGCTGGCACCGGGCGGGACGTAGAGCAGGTAGTCGCGATCCTGGTCCGCGTGTTCCATCGAGAGCGAGCGCATGCCCGACTCGCAAAGGTCGGCGTCGGCCGCCTCGGCAGTGGAGCGGGCGCCGAAACAGGCGGTGAGGAAGGCGATCGCGGCGATCAGGCAGAGGCGTTGAATCATGGAAACGGCGAAGCGGCAACGTGAATGTGCGAGGCCGGTGATGATGCCTCATCCGTGTGACTGGCCAGGCCGAGAAAAGGTTTCAGGGACTTCAGGACCACACGTGGCGACCGGGCGGGGAAGAAATGACCGGCGTTGGGCACCAGGACGTACTCCGCCCGGGGCAGCAACTCGCGCAGTCGCTCGCCGCTTTTTTGCACGCGGGAGTATTCGCCGTACATCAGCAGCACCGGCATGGGCAGGGTCGCGATCTGCTCCGGGCTGGCGCCCGAGGTCGACAGGAACTCCTCCTTGGCCGTGGTCTCGCGCAGCAGCTTGAGCCAGTGCTTGGCATCCCGGCCATTGCCGCGCCGGTCGGCGAAGGGCACGAAATCGTTCTGCACCTCCGTCTGGATGCCGGCCAGCCGCCGTTCGGCGACGGCCTCCAGGAACTTCAGTCCGATCTGATCCTCGGCCTCCCAGTCGATGTCCGTGGCTTCGGCGACCAGTTCCTGTTCGAACGGCGTCAGGTGAGCGCAGTCCGACAGTTTCAGCGTCGGTTGCAGCCGGTTGATCTTGGCATCCAGCAGCGCCAGATGGCTGACCCGATCCGGGTACTTGACCGCGAATTCCAGCGCCACCGCACCGCCGAAGCTGTGCGCGACGATCGGCGCCTTGTCGATACCGAGATGATCGAGCAGGGCGGCAAGGTCTTCGGCCTGGCTGGACGAGCTGTAGCCGGTCTCCGGCATGGCGCTGTAGCCGTGCCCGCGCAGGTCATAAAGCGTTAGCCGGAAATGGTCGCGCAGCAGCGGCGCGAGGCCGGTGAACCAGAACGCGCGGTTCGCCGCCAGGCCGTGGACCATGATCAGATCCGGGCCTTCGCCGAACTGCTGGTAGGCGATGCGGGTTCCGTTGGTTTCAAGGCTGGCCAAGGTGGCTCTCCGGTTGTTAAGGAAGCTCTGGTCTATGCACACCGGCAAGACGGCACCGGTTTTCTCGCAAGACAAGGCGGAGCGAGTGCTGCTTGGTCATTCCAAGCGAGCGAGCGACACGAATGCGTATGGAACGTATTCGGACGGTCGAAGACCGGCCCGAAGGGCGAAGCGCAGGGACGCGCTTCGCAACGCAGGATTGCGGGAAAACCGGCCCGTTCCATTCGGATTGCGCCTGAAAACAGGCCAGGCAAGGCGCGAGGAGCGAGGTTTGGTCATTCCAAATGAACGACGAGCAACGCCGCATGGCCTGTTTTCAGGCGGCAACTTGGCGGCGTGAAT
>CALBOV010000404.1 GCA_937896565.1 uncultured Salinisphaerales bacterium | reverse complement strand
CCTACATCAAGCTGCAGGTTCCTGCAGGCAAGGCGAACCCGTCGCCGCCGGTTGGTCCGGCGCTGGGTCAGCATGGCGTGAACATCATGGAGTTCTGCAAGGCGTTCAACGCCCAGACGCAGAGCATGGAGCCGGGTCTGCCGACTCCGGTCGTGATCACGGTCTACGCCGACCGCAGCTTCACGTTCATCACCAAGACGCCGCCCGCGGCGATTCTGATCAAGAAGGCCGTCGGCATCACGTCCGGCAGCCCGACGCCGAACACCAAGAAGGTCGGCAAGATCACCCGCGAGCAGCTTGAAGAGATTGCCAAGACCAAGTGGCCCGATCTCAACGCGGCTGACATGGACGCGGCCGTTCGCACGATCGCCGGTTCGGCGCGTGCGATGGGCATCGAGTCGGAGGGCGTTTAAGTCATGGCCAAGCTGACGAAAAAGCGGAAGCTGATCCGCGACAAGATCGAAGCCGGCAAGGTTTACCCGCTGGACGACGCGCTGGACATTCTGCGCGAGCTGGCGACGGCCCGCTTCAGTGAATCCGTCGACGTGTCCGTGAACCTCGGCATTGACGCACGCAAGTCCGACCAGGCCGTTCGTGGCTCCACGATCCTGCCCAGCGGGACCGGCAAGGAGGTGCGTGTGGCCGTCTTCACGCAGGGCGCCAACGCTGACGCCGCCAAGGAAGCCGGTGCCGACGCGGTTGGCATGGACGATCTGGCCGAGGCGATGAAGGGCGGCGAGATGGACTACGACGTGGTCATCGCCAGCCCGGACGCCATGCGTGTCGTTGGTGCGCTGGGTCCCGTGCTGGGTCCGCGTGGCCTGATGCCGAACCCGAAGACGGGCACGGTGACGCCGGATGTCGCGACCGCGGTGAAGAATGCCAAGTCGGGTCAGGCGCGCTACCGCACCGACAAGGCCGGCATCATTCATTGCGCCATCGGCTCGGTGAAGTTCGACAACGCCGCGCTGACGGAAAACCTGAAGGCGCTGATGCGCGATCTGCGCAAGGCCAAGCCCTCGGCGTCCAAGGGTGTGTACTTCAAGAAGGTCACGCTCTCCACGACCATGGGTCCGGGTGTGGCGATTGATCATTCCGGCCTGGCCGACTGATCGATGCAGTTTCGGTCCGGATGCGTCCGGGCCACCAATTTTGATGGCGCTGCCGGCCCTCGGGCCGGCAGAACCGTCAAAGACCGTGACGTGTCCCTGCAACGGGGCTTAATGGGGTGACCCGGCGCACGCAGACGGTGCTGCCTGAAGCTAGTGATAGCGGAAAGGCCACCGAACGGGCCGCGAGGTTTGCGGCCCACTAGGGCCGGCGTGGCGAAAGCCGCGTCGGGAGTTCGATGCAACCAGGAGTGTGTTCCAAGTGGCACTAAGACTGGAAGACAAAAAGGCCCTGGTCGCAGAGGTCAACGAGGTTGCTGCCAAGGCGTTGTCCGCCGTGGTGGCAGAGTACCGAGGACTGACCGCCGGCGAGATGGACGAGCTGCGTAAGAACGCCCGTGAGGGTGGTTCCTACCTGCGCGTCGTCAAGAACACGTTGGCAAAACGCGCGTTGGCAGGCACCGAGTTCGAATGCCTGAACGACACGCTGGTCGGCCCGCTGGTACTGGGTTTCTCGCTGGAAGATCCGGGTGCGGCCGCACGCGTGATCAAGGATTTCAGCAAGGGCCACGACAAGCTCAAGGTCACGGCGGTTTCCGTCGGTGGCCAGAGCCTGCCGGCCTCTGACCTCGCCCGTTTGGCGGATCTGCCCACCCGCGAGCAAGCCCTCGGCATGCTCATGGGTGTCATGCAGGCCCCGATCGCGAAGTTCGTTCGCACCCTGGCCGAGCCGCAGGCGAAGCTGGTGCGCACGTTCGCCGCGGTTCGCGATGCCAAACAGGCTGCCTGAGCCTTTTCGACATTCACTAGCAACAACGTTTTTTAGGTAACGACAATGGCAGTTAGCAAAGAAGACATCCTCGAAACCATTTCCAACATGTCCGTCATGGACGTGGTGGACCTGATTTCCGCGATGGAAGAAAAGTTCGGCGTCTCCGCCGCTGCTCCGGTCGCCGTCGCAGCCGGTCCGGCTGCCGGTGGTGAAGCCGCCGCTGCGGAAGAGAAGGACGAGTTCGACGTCGTCATGACCAGCTTCGGTGACAACAAGGTCGGCGCCATTAAGGCCGTCCGTGCCATCACCGGTCTTGGCCTGAAGGAAGCCAAGGAAATGGTCGAAGGCGCTCCGGCGACCGTCAAGGAAGCTGCGTCCAAGGCCGAAGCCGAAGAAATCAAGAAGCAGCTGGAAGAAGCTGGCGCCAAGGTCGAGCTCAAGTAGTGAGTTCGACGCGACGCGTCGCGACCAACCGGAGCATCCGCTTCATTGGTCTGCCTGCAATCACCTGAGCTTCGGGCTTAGGCGTTGCAGCCGGCGAAGGCTGGTGGCCGTTGGGCCACCGGCCTTTCGCCGTTGAATTTTCGGTTGTCGTCCCGGTTGGGGCGGGAACCGAGGCGGGGCAGTACGGCTGCTTCGCGAAAACAGTGGTCACGCAAGCGCCGTTTGCGTGACACAACCGGGTCCGTTAGTCGAGGTAACGCATGGCTTACTCGTTCACCGAGAAGAAGCGAATTCGCAAGGATTTCCGCAAGCTGGAATCCACGCTGGAAGTCCCCTTCCTGCTCGCGACGCTGATCGATTCCTATCGTCAGTTCCTGCAGGTTGATCTGCCGCCGGAGCAGCGGCAGGCCACCGGGCTGCATGCAGCCTTCAATTCCATCTTCCCGATGACGAGCTATTCGGGCAGCGCGGCGCTGGAGTACGTCAGCTATCGGCTGGGTAACCCGGTGTTCGACGAGCAGGAATGTCGCATTCGCGGCCTGACCTACTCGGCGCCGCTGCGCGTGGTCGTGCGCCTGGTCATCTACGACAAGGACTCCAAGACCAAGACGGTCAAGGACGTGCGCGAGCAGGAGGTCTACATGGGCGAACTGCCGCTCATGACGGATCATGGCACGTTCATCATCAACGGCACGGAGCGCGTGATTGTCTCGCAGCTGCACCGTTCGCCGGGCGTGTTCTTCGATCACGACAAGGGCAAGTCCCACAGTTCGGGCAAGTTGCTCTACTCCGCACGGGTGATTCCCTACCGTGGTTCGTGGCTGGACTTCGAGTTCGACCCGAAGGACAACCTGTACGTGCGTATCGACCGCCGCCGCAAACTGCCGGCGACGATCCTGTTCCGCGCGCTGGGCTACGACAACCAGCAGATGCTGGACCTGTTCCACGAAAAGGCGATCTTCCATCTCGCGAAGGAAGGCGCCGAGCTGGAGCTGATGCCCGAGCGTCTGCGTGGTGAGACCGCCGCGTTCGACATCAAGATCGGCAAGGATGTGGTCGTCGAGGAAGGGCGTCGCATCACGGCTCGTCACATCAAGATGCTGAAGGACGCCGGCGTTACTCGTCTGGAAGTCCCGGAGGAGTATCTGATCGGACGTACGGTTGCTCAGGACGTGGCCGACCCCGAAACGGGCGAACTGCTGGTTGAAGCCAACGCCGAGATCATCCCGGAGACCCTGCAAACACTGCGGGATGCCGGTGTGGTCGACGTGGCGGTGCTGTACACCAACGAAATCGACAACGGCCCGTACATCTCGACGACGCTGCGCGTGGATCCGTCGTCCACGCAGCTTGAGGCGCTGGTCGAGATCTACCGGATGATGCGTCCCGGCGAACCGCCGACCAAGGATGCCGCCGAAGGCCTGTTCGACAATCTGTTCTTCAATGCCGAGCGCTACGACATTTCCGCCGTGGGCCGGATGAAGTTCAACCGTCGTCTGGGTCGCGAGGAAGTCACCGGCGCGCCGGTGCTCTACGACGCCCAGTACTTCGAGGGCAAGAAGGATCAGCTCTCCAAGGACCTGGTCGAGCAGCTCGGCAACACGTCGGACATTGTCGACGTCGCGAAGGAAATCATCGCGATCCGCAACGGCAAGGGCCAGACGGACGACATCGATCATCTGGGCAACCGCCGCATCCGCTCGGTCGGTGAAATGGCTGAGAACGCCTTCCGCACCGGTCTGGTCCGTGTTGAGCGCGCGGTGCGCGAACGTCTGGCGCTGGCGGAGTCCGAAGGCCTGATGCCGCAGGAGCTGATCAACGCCAAGCCGGTGGCTGCCGCGATCAAGGAGTTCTTCGGCTCCTCGCAGCTGTCCCAGTTCATGGACCAGAACAACCCGTTGTCCGAGGTCACGCACAAGCGTCGCGTGTCCGCTCTGGGCCCGGGTGGTCTGACCCGTGAGCGCGCCGGCTTCGAAGTCCACGACGTGCACCCGACGCACTACGGGCGCATCTGCCCGATTGAGACGCCGGAAGGCCCGAACATCGGCCTGATCAACTCGCTGGCCGTGTACGCGCGGACCAACGAGTACGGCTTCCTGGAAACGCCGTACCGCAAGGTGGTCGATGGTGTCGTGACCGATGACATCGAGTATCTGTCGGCGATCGAGGAAGGTCGTTACGTCATCGCGCAGGCGAACTCGATCCTGAGTACGGACAAGACCTTCGTGGCGGATCTGGTGTCCTGCCGCTTCCAGAACGAATTCACGCTGATGGCGCCGGAGAAGGTTCAGTTCCTGGACGTCTCGCCGCGTCAGATCGTGTCGGTGGCCGCGGCGCTGATTCCGTTCCTGGAGCATGACGACGCCAACCGCGCGCTGATGGGTTCGAACATGCAGCGCCAGGCCGTGCCCTGCCTGCGTGCCGAAAAGCCGCTGGTCGGCACCGGCATCGAGCGCCGCGTGGCCGTGGACTCCGGCGTGGCCATCACCGCGCGCCGCGGCGGCGTGGTCGACAAGGTCGACGCCTCGCGCATCGTGATTCGTGTGAATGACGACGAGACGATTCCGGGCGAACCGGGTGTCGACATCTACAACATGATCAAGTATCAGCGTTCCAACCAGAACACCTGCATCAACCAGCGCCCGCTGGTGAAGCCGGGTGACAAGCTGGAGCGTGGCGATGTCGTGGCCGACGGTCCGTCGACGGATCTGGGTGAGCTGGCCCTGGGCCAGAACCTCCAGGTCGCGTTCATGCCCTGGAACGGCTACAACTTCGAGGACTCCATCCTCGTCTCCGAGCGTCTGGTCGAGGAAGACCGCTTCACCTCGATCCATATCGAGGAGTTGACCTGCGTTGCCCGCGAAACCAAGCTCGGGCCCGAGGAGATCACCGAGGACATCCCGAACGTCAACGAGGCCGCGCTGCGCAAGCTGGACCAGGCCGGTGTCGTGCACATCGGTGCCGAGGTCAAGGGTGGCGACATCTTGGTCGGCAAGGTCACGCCCAAGGGCGAAACCCAGCTGACTCCGGAAGAGAAGCTGCTGCGTGCGATCTTCGGTGAGAAGGCCTCCGACGTGAAGGACACGTCGCTGCGCGTGCCGCCGAGCGTCGACGGGACGGTCATCGACGTGCGTGTCTTCACCCGCGAAGGTGTGGACAAGGACTCGCGTGCACTGTCGATCGAAGCCGAGGAACTGGCCCAGGTGCGCAAGGACCTGAACGACCAGCTCCGCATCTTCGAAGACGACATCTATGCGCGTGTCCGCAGCGCCCTGGTGGGCGCCAAGGCCGACGGCGGTCCGTCCAAGCTGAAAAAGGGCTCGGCGATCACCGAGGAGTACCTTGACGGGCTGGAGCGCGAGAAGTGGTTCGACATCCGTCTGGCCGATGAAGACGCCCAGGCGCAGCTGGAAACCGCGGCCAAGCAGGTCGAGGAACAGCGGATCGAGTTCGACAAGCGCTTCGAGTCCAAGAAGACCAAGATCACGGCCGGCGACGAGCTCGCTCCGGGCGTGCTGAAGATGGTCAAGGTCTATCTGGCGGTGAAGCGTCGCATCCAGCCTGGCGACAAGATGGCCGGCCGCCACGGGAACAAGGGTGTTATCTCCCAGATCGTTCCGGTGGAGGACATGCCGTTCGGTGAGAACGGAACGCCTGTCGACATCGTGCTGAATCCGCTGGGCGTGCCCTCGCGCATGAACATCGGTCAGATTCTGGAAACCCATCTCGGCTGGGCGGCCAAGGGTGTCGGTCTGAAGATCGGCCGCATGCTCGAAGCTGCCAACGCCACGCAGGAACTGCGCAAGTTCCTCGGCGAGGTGTACGCCGGCGAAGGCGCTCAGATCGTGAACATGGACGAGTTCACCGACGAGGAAGTGCTGCAGATGGCCCGCAATCTCTCCGGTGGCGTTCCGACGGCCACGCCGGTGTTCGATGGTGCCGCCGAGGAAGAGATCAAGGGCCTGCTGAAGCTCGCCGATCTGCCGGAAACTGGTCAGTGCGAACTGTTCGACGGTCGCACCGGTGACGCGTTCGCGCGCCCGGTGACCGTGGGCTACATGTACATGCTCAAGCTCAACCACCTGGTGGATGACAAGATGCATGCACGGTCCACCGGTCCGTACTCGCTGGTCACGCAGCAGCCGCTGGGTGGCAAGGCGCAGTTCGGTGGTCAGCGCTTCGGTGAGATGGAGGTCTGGGCGCTGGAAGCCTACGGTGCCGCCTACACCTTGCAGGAGATG
>CALBOV010000403.1 GCA_937896565.1 uncultured Salinisphaerales bacterium | reverse complement strand
GGGTTCGGCGGCGCATCCGGGTTCTCGGACTTTTTCGAAACGCTGTTCGGCCAGGGCTTCCAGGCTGGCGATTTCGGCGGCCACAACCCCTTCGGCGGCCAGCCGGCACGGCCATCGCCGCAAACCGCTCGCATTTCCGTGTCGCTGGAAGACGTGTTCAACGGCGTCAAGCGACGCCTGACGGTCAATGACGCCGGCGGCGCGCGCCAGATCGATGTCCAGATCCCCAAGGGTGTGCGGTCGGGACAGAAGATTCGCCTGACCGGTCAGGGGCGCCTGGGCGCCGGTGGTCAGCGCGGCGATCTGCTACTGGAGGTCGACATTCAGCCCCATCCGGTGTTTGAGCTGGACGGTCGCGACGTGCGCGTCACCGTCCCGATCACGCCCTGGGAGGCCGGTCTGGGCTCCAAGCTGGAGGTCGCCACGCTGGGTGGCACGGTCACGCTGAAGGTTCCGCCGGGCGCACGGACCGGACAGTCGCTGCGGCTGCGCGGGCGCGGCCTGCCCGGCAATCCCGCAGGGGATCAGCTGGTGACCCTGCAGATTCAGACTCCGCCGGCGAACACCAAGGAAGAGAAGGATTTCTACGAGAAAATGGCGGCCGCGTTCTCGTTCAACCCCCGCCGGGAGCATGGTCGGGCGTAGACTGAGCGGATCGGTTCGGCGTCCAGGCTTCAGGGAGTGCCATGGATCCGTTGAATACAGCCCCGAATGTCCTGGCGATCGTCTCCCTGGGGATGGCCCTGGCGTTCGTGCTGTCCGACCGTCGCTCCGTCACCAGCCGCATGCTCGCCTGCGCCCTGGCGAGCATCGCCGCATCAATTTACGTCAACACCGCGTGGATCGAACCCGTCCCGCCCGATGAGCTGGGACCCTGGGCCGGGATCGGCGCCCTGACCGACGCTGCAGCGATGATCTTCAGCGCACAATGGCTGCTGCAGATTCGTCGCACCATTCCGGCGGGCGATCTCGACACCCGCGTCGGCGACTGGCTGGTCCGCATCGCCCAGTTCTGGTCCCTGCTCTACCTCGCCCTCGGCGTCTTCGCCTACCAGCTGCGGGCCGAATACTTCCTCACCGGGCTGTCCGATGGCTGGGGACTGCCACCGCTGGAGTTCATGATCTTCGCCGCACCGTTGCTGATGGCGATGCTCAGTATGGCGTTCGTGATCCGGCTGATCATGTTCCGCCGTCCGGAGTATTCGGAATCGGTGCGGTTGATCGGGTTCCTCATCGGCGCGCCGCTGATCGCGCTGGGCCTGGTTGTTGGTCAGGACATCGCCGCGTACACGACCTCGGTAGGCCTGATGATCCTGCTGGTCGGCGCGGTGCAGTTCCACGTTCTGGAAGGCCAGAAAGGTGCGTTCATGGGGCGTTTTCTGGCGCCGCAGGTCGCCGAGCTGGTCCGCCGCGAGGGACTCAAGCGGACGATGGGCAGCGACACGGTGCAGCTGTCCGTGGTTGCCTGTGATGTCAGGGGGTTCACCGGCTATGCGGAAGCGATCCCGTCGGAACGTGTCATCCGTGGCCTGCGCAGCTATTACGACCGCGTCGGCGAGATCGCGGCCCGCCACGGCGCCACGATCAAGGACTATGCCGGCGACGGTGTGCTGATGCTGGTCGGCGCACCGCTGCCCTGTGACAACCATGCGCAGATCGCCGTTGCCCTCGCGCGGGATTTGCAGCGCGAGATCGCCCCGATGCTGGAGCAATGGTCACTCGCCCACCACCAGCTCGGCTTCGGTATCGGCGTCGCAACCGGCGAGGCCACCGTGGGTATCGTCGGCGGCGCCTCGCGGCTCGAGTACGCCGCGGTCGGCGCCGTGGTCAACCGGGCGGCACGGCTTTGCGACGCGGCGCGGTCCGGAGAGGCGCTGCTGGACGCCGCCACCCATGCCGAGATTCAGCCCCAGCACCAGTACAACCTCAGGGACTCCGGCCAGCGCCAGCTCAAGGGCATCGACACACCCGTCGCGACCTACGCGATCCACCGGGCCTGATCGCCGTCCACGGCTGCCGACGCCCCGCCCTGCGCCGAAAGTCGACTGGCCTTCTCCGACGGAATCGGTCAGTCTCCGCGCCCCGACCACGCAGGAATTCCAAGGATCGTGAGCAGTTTTGCGTTGTTGCTGGGCGCGCTGGCGCTGGGCTACCTGTTCGCAAACCGGCGGTGGATGCCCGCCGACTCACCCGCCGTGCTCAATGCCTGGGTGATTCGCATCGCCCTGCCCGCGCTGGTCCTGGTCCAGATTCCCAAGATTCCGTTTCAGCCGGAGCTGCTGTTCGCCGCCGCCGGACCGTGGATGGTGGCGCTGGGCGCCTGTGTGGTCGTACCGCTCACGGGCCGCCTGCTGCGCTGGGATCGCGGACGCACCGGCGCGGTGTTGCTGACCTGCGGGCTCGGCAACACCGCGTTCATGGGTCTACCGATGATCCAGGCGCTGTTCGGCCGCGACGCCATCGGCACCGCGGTGATCTCCGACCAGCTCGGCTCGTTCATGATGCTGTCCACGCTCGGGGTGCTGATCGCGGCGCTCTACAGCGGCCAGCAGATTCACGCCCGTGCCATCGCCCGGCGTGTGGTGCTGTTCCCGCCGTTCATCGCGCTGATCGCCGCCTTCGTGGTCGGCGCGCTGGGTGGCTGGCCCGCATGGATCGAGTATGTGCTCGACCGGCTCGCCGAAACGCTGACCCCGGTCGCCCTGTTCACGGTCGGCTTCCAGATGCGATTCGGCGACGTCTGGCGCCTGCGCCTGCCGATCGCCGCCGGCCTGACCTGGAAGCTGCTGCTCGCGCCGGCGCTGGTGCTCGGCGTCGGCATGGCGCTTGGCATCACCGGTCAGCTGCGGGACGTCACGGTCACGCAGTCGGCCATGGCGCCGATGATCACCGCGGGCATCATGGCAGCCGACGCCAGGCTGGAACCACCGCTGGCGACGGCCATGCTCGCGGCCGGCATCGCATTGTCGTTCCTGACCGTGCCGCTGTGGACGCTGATGCTCTAGGGAAGCACTGATTTATTCACGCCGCCAAGTTGCCGCCTGAAATGAGGCCAGGCAAGGCGCGAGGAGAGAAGTTTGGTCATTCCAAATAACCGACGAGTAACGCCG
>CALBOV010000402.1 GCA_937896565.1 uncultured Salinisphaerales bacterium | reverse complement strand
GTCATGGTGATCTGATCCGGGCTATCGTCGAGCGCTTCGAGTCGCGTTTCGATCCGGACCGCGAGCGCCCGGACTCAGGTGATGGCGCGCCGGACTCCGAGCTGCTGGCCGGGCTGGATGCGCTGGAAAGCCTGGATGCGGATCGGCTGCTGCGCGGTTGTCTGGCGATCGTCGACGCCTGCCTGCGGACCAACTACTACCAGCAGGACGCGGATGGTCAGCCCAAGGCCTGGATCGCGCTCAAGCTGGATCCGGGCCGCATTCCCGAACTGCCGAAGCCGCTGCCGGCGATTGAGACCTTCGTTTACGCGCCGGATGTCGAGGGCGTGCACCTGCGTGGTGGCATGGTCGCGCGTGGCGGCCTGCGCTGGTCGGACCGGCGCGAGGACTTCCGCACCGAGGTGCTGGGGCTGATGAAGGCGCAGATGGTCAAGAACGCCGTCATCGTCCCGGTGGGCGCCAAGGGTGGTTTCGTCGTCAAGCGGCGCACCGCGGCGGGCGACCGCGAGGCCTGGCAGCAGGCCGGCGTTGCCTGCTACCGGACGTTCATCCGGGGCCTGCTCGACATCACCGACAACCGGGTCGGTGACGACATCATCAAGCCGGATCGCGTGGTCTGCAGAGACGGTGACGATCCGTATCTGGTGGTCGCCGCGGACAAGGGAACGGCAACGTTCTCCGACATCGCCAACGGCATTGCCGAGGACTATGGCTTCTGGCTTGGGGATGCCTTCGCCTCCGGCGGCAAGGCTGGCTACGACCACAAGAAAATGGGCATCACCGCGCGGTCGGCCTGGGAGTCGGTCAAGCGTCATTTTCGCGAAATGGGTCACGACACCCAGCGCGAACCGTTCACCGTGGTCGGGATTGGTGACATGTCTGGCGATGTGTTCGGTAACGGGATGCTGCTGTCGGAACAGATCCGGTTGGTTGGCGCGTTCAACCATCTGCACATCTTCATTGACCCCGATCCCGATCCGGCCCTGGGCTTCGCCGAGCGCAAGCGTCTGTTCGAGATGGGGCGGTCGAGCTGGTCGGATTACGATCCGGACCGGATCTCCGCGGGCGGCGGCGTGTTCGAGCGCAGCGCCAAGCGCATCGAGCTCAATGACGCCATCCGCGGGTGTCTGGGGATCGATGATGACGCCTTGCGACCGGACGACCTGATCCGGGCCATGCTCCGGGCACCGGTGGACCTGCTGTGGAACGGCGGGATTGGCACATACGTCAGGGCTTCCGGCGAGGCCAACGCCGAGGTCGGCGATCGCGCCAACGACGCGTTGCGCATCACCGCCCGGGAGCTGCGCTGCAAGGTCGTGGGCGAGGGCGGGAATCTCGGTCTGACCCAGCGCAGCCGGATCGAATTCGCGCTGAACGGCGGACGCCTGAATACCGATGCCATCGACAATGTCGGCGGGGTCGCGTCCTCCGACCGCGAGGTCAACATCAAGATCCCGCTGAACGAGGCATTGCGGGACGGATCGCTGGACGCATCTCACCGCAACACCTGGCTGGCCGAGGCGACGGATGCGGTTGCCGACGCGGTGCTGGAGGATGCGTACCAGCAGGGGCGTGCGATCTCGATGATGGCCGCCCGAGCCGCCGGCCGGCTCGACGAGCATGCCCACCTGATCCGAACACTGGAGCGCCGCGGGCTGCTCGATCGGTCCATCGAATTCCTCCCCGGCGAGGACGAGATCGCCGAGCGCAGAAACCAGGGCATCGGTTTGATGCGGCCCGAGCTGGCGGTCCTGCTGGCCTACAGCAAGATTGCGCTGTTCCAGACCCTGCTCGACAGCGATCTGCCGGATGATCCGGGGCTGGAACCGGTACTGACCGATTATTTTCCCGATGTGCTGCGCAGCCAGCGGCCCGGCGCCTTTGCCCGGCACCGGCTGCGCCGCGAGCTGATCGCCACCCAGGTGACCAATCATCTGGTCGACACCATGGGCATGGTGTTTCCGCATCGGGTCAGCGCGGAGCAGGGCGTGTCAATGCCCGCGGTGGCGCGCGCGTTCGTGGTTGCCAGTCGCGTGCTGCGCTCCGATGCCTATTTCGAGGACATCGAGGCGCTGGACGGCCAGCTCTCCGCTGATGTCCAGTACGAGCTGATGGGGCGCATCACCGGCCTGATCAAGCACGCCTGCACGGTGTTCCTGCTGCATCCGGACCGCGCCGCGCTCATCCAGGACCAGGTGGACGACTACCGTCATGACCTGGAGGCGATCGAGGCGGCATTGCCGGATCTGCTGTCCGACGACTACCGGGCGGACTGGGACTCGGCCACCCGGCTCTGGCAGGACGATGGTGTCCCCGAGGCGCTGGCGCAGCGCGTGGCGAGCACACGGGTGCTGGGGCCGGCGCTGGACATCTCCACTCTGCGGCAGTCCACCGGGCGGCCGCTGGAACTGGTGGCCCGCACGTTCTTCCACGTGGGCGAGGCGTTTTCCATGCTGTGGATGCATCGGGCGATCAACGGCCTGGAGGTCGCCGGGCGCTGGCCGGCCCTGGCTCGGGCCACGCTACGGGGCGACGCCTATCGGCTGCATGGCCTGATCGCCGGGCAGGTGCTCCGCGAGTCCGGTGATGATCCCGAGACGCTGTTCGCCGCGTGGTTCGCGAGACGCGAGGAGCCGGTCCGGTTCGCACTCCAGCGCATCGGCGAGATTCGCGAAAGCTCCGACGCCGCCGATTTCCTGGGGTTGTCGGTCGCGGTGAGGGAACTGCGCAAGCTGCGGCTGCTGGAGCAGTAGATCCGCACCTGCCGGCTCAGCCGAGGTGCGGCAGCTCCAGGTAGTCGCGGGTCTGCATTTCGGTGAGCCGGCTGTAGGTGCGCTGGAACTCGAAGCGCAGCCGTTCGCCGACATATAGCGATTCCACCGGTGCGTCGGCCTGGATCACCAGCTTCACGCGCCGGTCGTAGCATTCGTCGACCAGATTGATGAAGCGCCGCGTCTCGTTCTCCAGTTCGCGCGTGAGTTGCGGAACGCCGGTGAGCACCAGCCACTGGTAGAGATGGGCCAGTTCGATGTAGTCGTCGGAGCCGCGTGGTCCGGTGCAAAGCGTGTCGAAGGTGAACCAGGCGGCGCCGTCGCCAGCGGCCTCGGCGCGCAGGCGGCGGTCGTTGATGTCCAGTTCGGGCTGGCTGACCGCGTCTGGCTCCACGCGTTTGAACAGGGTCCGCACCGTGGCCAGGTCATCACCGGTTACGTAGAACGTGAGCTGCTCCAGGTCGCGCAGGCGGTAGTCCGTGGCGCCATCCACCGCGACGATGTCGCAATGGCGCTGGATGCGTTCGATGGCCGGCAGGAATCGCGCCCGTTGCAGGCCGTTGCGGTACAGCATGTCCGGCGCGCAGTTCGAGGTCGCGACCAGCGTGACGCCGCGTTCGAACAGGGCCTCGGTCAGCCGGCCGAGAATCATCGCGTCGGCGATGTCCGAGACGTAGAACTCGTCAAAGCAGAGCACCCGGGCCGACTGCGCCAGGTCTTCGGCGATCGGTTCCAGTGGGTCGCTGCGATCGGCGTACCGCGTGCGGCGCTGGTGAACGTCACGCATGAAGCGGTGAAAGTGGGTGCGCCGCTTGCGCTCGAAGGGCAGGTCCGCGAAGAACGCATCCATCAGCCAGGTCTTGCCCCGGCCGACACCACCCCACAGGTAGGCGCCGCGCACCGGTGGCCAGCGTGTCATCCGGGTCGGCAGCCAGCGCAGCGCGAAGCCGGACTTGGGCGGGTAGGCCAGCAGTTCGCGGTAGACCCGCTCCAGCACGTCGACGGCGCGCGCCTGGGCCGCGTCCGGTTCGAAATCACCGGTGGCGAGCGCGGCGTCGTAGCGGGCCCTGGGTCCGTCGCTCATGCCGCCGCCGTGTCGGGTTCGCCGCAGCGTTCGAGGATCAGCCGCCGGCTGGTGTCCAGCAGTCGGCGGGCGTCTTCGCGGGTCCGTCCCTCCGCATGCAATGGCGGCAGTGCCGACACGTCGATGTGGCTGTGCGCGGGCAGCTTGGCGCGGTCCGGAAACAGCGTGCGCGTGCCGCGCATGACCAGGGGCACCAGCGGAACCTGCGCCTTGCAGGCGAGCAGATAGGCGCCGATCTTGAACGGCAGCAGTCCGGGCTCGGGGCGAATCGTGCCTTCCGGGAACATGGCGACGGAGCGACCGGCCGCGAGCTGGCGCATCAGGACCCGGATGGTTCTCGAGCCGGAGCGGGCATCGGCGCGGTCCATCCAGATCACCCCGACCCGCTCCAGCATGAAGCCGAACAGCGGTGTGCGCCGGGATTCGGCGCGCACGACAAAGGTATAGCGCGACGGCAGCAGCGCGAACAGGATCAGGCCATCGAGCTGACTGGAGTGGTTGCAGACGCAGATCGCGGGGGAGGTGGGTAGTCGGTCCAGGCCGTCGGTCCGGATGCGCACGCCGATCAGCATCAGCGCGCAGCGCATGGCCCGCTGGCCGGCGTGCCGGCGCTGGCGTTCGCGCGGCAGCACGGCCAGCGGCAACGCCGTCAGCAGGGCAACCAGCAGAAAGATCACCAGGGCGAACAGGCCGTAGGCGGTGCGCAGAACAGTCGGCATGCCCGAATTATAAGCGCCGATCCCCCGGTCGCAGGACGGTTGTGCCGGCCACGACTTATCATGGCCCGATGACCGCCGCCGCAACCATCGCGACCGAGGACGCCGCGCTCGTCGACCGGTTCATCGACATGCTGTGGATGGAGCGCGGGTTGTCGGACCTGACGCTCACCGCCTACCGCGGTGATCTGGAAGGTGCCGCACGCCAGTTTCGGCGGCAGGGGACCAGCCTGCGGGGCGCCGACGTGGCGACGATCCAGGCCTATCTCGGCCAGCGTCTGGCCGCTGGGAACAAGCCCAGAACCACGGCGCGCATGCTGTCCAGCCTGCGCCGTTTCTACCGTTACCTGGTGCGGGAGGGGGTGATCCGGGATGACCCGACCGCGCTGATCCAGTCCCCGCGGCTGGGCCGACCGCTGCCGAAAACGCTGACCGAGCAGGATGTGGATCGCCTCCTCGCCGCGGCGCCGGTCGATACGGCGCTGGGGCTGCGTGATCGCGCCATGCTGGAGACGCTTTACGCCAGCGGGCTGCGCGTGTCCGAACTGGTCGGGCTGCAGCTGCACGAAGTGAATTTGCGCCACGGGCTGGTGCGCGTGACCGGCAAGGGCGGGCGTGAAAGGCTGGTACCCCTGGGTGAGAACGCCGCGGACTGGGTGCAGCGCTACCTGCGCGAGGCAAGGGGCGAACTGATCGGTGCGCGGAGCAGTGATGCGCTGTTCGTCACCGCGCGGGGTGGCGAGATGACGCGACAGAACTTCTGGCGGATGATCAAGCAGCGGGCGACCCGGGCCGGCATTCGGACATCGATCTCGCCGCACACGCTGCGGCATGCCTTCGCCACCCATCTGCTCAACCACGGCGCCGATCTTCGCGCGGTCCAGATGTTGCTGGGTCACGCAGACTTGTCGACCACGCAGATTTATACTCATGTGGCCAAGGCGAGGCTCGCCGAGTTGCACGCGCTTCATCACCCCCGCGGCTAGCCGCCGGTGAACGGGGTCGATACGAGGCGGTCCTACACACGAATCCATTGCGTTGAAATTCATGAAGACACGACTGCCCCTGGGCATTGTTACCCTGCTCGCACTGAGCCTGGCCGCCGGCTGTGGCGAGGCGGGTCAGAACAAATACACCGCCAAGGCGGAAGTCGAGCCGAAGGACAAGGCCGAACCGGTTGCGTCGGCGGAGACGCCGGACGGCGCTCCCGACCTTGGCCTGCTGACCTCGGTGTACCCGGGCCTGGATACGGATACGTTGCGTGATACCGGAGCCGGCGGTCTGTGGGAGGTCAACCAGGGCACGGCCTATGGCTATCTGACCCCCGATGGGCGCTACCTGATCCAGGGTGATCTGGTCGACCTGGAAACCGGTCAATCCCTGACCGAGCTGCGACGCAACGAGTCGCGTCTGGCGATCATCGACCAGATCGGCGAAGGGCAGATGATCACCTTCGCACCCGAAGGTGAGACCAGGCACGAGATGTACGTGTTCACCGACGTGGATTGCGGATACTGCCGCAAGTTGCACCGCGAGCTGGATGACTACCTGTCCAAGGGCATCGCGATCCACTACCTGTTCTACCCGCGCAGCGGGCCGGGTTCGGCGTCGTTCAAGACCGCCGAGTCGGTCTGGTGCGCCGATGATCGTCAGGCCGCGTTGACGCGCGCCAAGGCCAATCAGTCGATCGAGCCGAAGCAGTGCGACAACCCGATCATGGCGCAGTACATCGCCGGTCAGGAGGTCGGGTTGCGTGGCACGCCGCTGATCCTGCTGGCGGACGGTACCGCGATCAACGGCTACATGCCGGCGGACCGGGTCGAGCAGCGCATGCTGGCCGAGGGGCTCTGAGCGCCGCCGACGGATACGAAAAAGCCCGGTTTTGACCGGGCTTTTTTCTTGTGTCACGAGCCGCGTCAGCGCTCCAGCAATTCCAGCTTGCCGGGCTTGCCGTCCCAGTCGGTGGCATCGGCCGGCGGGTCCTTCTGCTCGGTGATCACCGGCCAGGATTGCGACAGCTCGGCGTTCAGTTCGAGGAAATGCGCCTGATCCTCCGGCAGATCATCCTCGGCGTAGATGGCCTCCGCGGGGCACTCGGGTTCGCAGAGGGTGCAGTCGATGCACTCCTCCGGGTCGATCACGAGGAAGTTGGGGCCTTCGTGAAAACAATCCACCGGGCACACCTCAACACAGTCGGTGTACTTGCACTTGATGCAGTTTTCGGTGACGACGAAGGTCATGCGGGGCTTCTCCGGATCACAAAACGGGGCGGTATGGTACCGGATCAGCACGGTTTGCGGGTGGGTCGACGAATCGTTTTCGTCAACGGGCCCGTCTGAGTCAGATCGGCGCCACCGGTTTCCACATAGTGTTGCAGGGTCACCTGCATGGTCGGAAAGGCCAGCTCGTCCCAGGGGATCCGGTCGGGCGTGACCAGCTCGGTCTCCAGACTCTCCGGTCCCGGGGCATGCCGTCCGCCTACCAGCGTGCCCCGGTAGATGAGGTACAGCTGGCTGATCTGCGGAACGTCCAACACCGCGTAAAGGCTGAGGTCGGTGACCTCGGCGCGGGCCTCCTCCACGGTTTCGCGGGCCGCGCCGGCGGCGGCGGTCTCCTCGCGCTCCATGAATCCCGCGGGCAGCGTCCACAGGCCGTAGCGGGGTTCGATCGCCCGCTTGCAGATCAGGATCTGCCCCTCCCATTCGGCCAGGCAACCGACGATGATCTTCGGGTTGATGTAGTGCACCGTGCCGCAGTTGTCGCAGACATGGCGGGGCAGGCTGTCGTCGTCAGGGACCCGGAAATCCACCGGGTGGGAGCATTGGCTGCAGTAGTTCATCCGATTTCCGCCCGGCTGAGGGAATCCACGATCCAGACGTCGTCTCCGATTTGGAGTGTGGCTGCGACCGTCAGGATGTCACGTGGGTGCATGCGGATGCATCCGCGACTGACCGCCCTGCCGATCGAGTCCGGCGCGTTGGTGCCGTGGATGCCGATGGACTGACCCAGGGCGATGAAATGACTGCCCAGCGGGTTCGAGGGCCCGGGCGGCACGCGTCTGGGCAGGGATTCGCCGCGCTTCGCGGCGTCGCGATGCATCGCGGGTGTTGGATACCACGCCGGGTTCGGCGTCACGGCCAGCACGGTTCGTGTCCCGACGGGTGTGGCGTGCCCGCGTCGTCCCACCGCCACCGGATAGGCGCGCACGCCATCCGGTGTCTTCAGCCAGAGCATGCGGTCATCGCGCACTATCAGGGCGCGGCTGGTCGAGTGCCGCCATCGGTCAAGGCTTGCCGGCAGCGGCCGCCCGGAGGTGACACGCCGGCTGCGTGGAACGGTTTCGGGCCGGTCCACCGGCGG
>CALBOV010000401.1 GCA_937896565.1 uncultured Salinisphaerales bacterium | reverse complement strand
GAGGCATTGCTGACCATCGATTCCGCGGTGCCCGCGGTCAACGCCAACCGCCACCTGTACGAGTGCCTGACCCAGGGCGTTGTCGGGTTCTTCAAGAGCGTGACGGACGGTGACTTCGCGCCATGCCAGGTGAGCTTCGTGGCTGGCGCGCCAGCGTCGACCGCCGAAGCCGAGGGACTGTTTCGCTGTCATCTCGTATACGGCGCCGACCACAACGGCATCCGCTTCGATGCCGCGGTGCTGCAGCGCCCCTCACCACATGCGGAACCCAGGCTCGTGGAGCTGCATGAACGTGTCGCCGAAGACCGCCTCAAGGAACTCAACGCCACCGACTTCGTCATCGCGGCGCGGCGCGCCATCGCACGCGAACTGGAGCGCGGGACGCCCAGCCTGGCGCAGGTCGCCGAGCGACTGAACGTCCCGCAGCGCGAACTGCGCAGTCGGCTCGCCGCGGCGGACACCAGCTTCAACAAGGAACTGGACCGGTACCGGGAGCGACTGGCCTGCCGCCTGCTCTATCGCACGAACCAATCCATCGATGAGATTGTCTACCTCACCGGATTTTCCGAACCCAGCACGTTCTACCGGGCGTTCCGCCGCTGGCGTGATGAAACACCCATTCAGTACCGGCAGCGGATGCGCCAGCGCACCAAGTCGTCGGATCGAACTGGCTGACCGGAACGACAGGAAAGATTGGCCATCCGCGCCATAACGTTTACAGTCATCGCTGTTATCTTAGTCCGCGCATGCCACCCGTAGCATGCCGCCAACAAAGTCACATGGAGGAGCCATGCGCAGATTGTCTGCTCTGGCCGCAATCGCGGTCTCATTTCCCGTGCTCGCCGGCGTCAGCGCCGACGAAGCGGCGAAGCTCGGCAACGAACTCACCCCGGTCGGGGCCGTCCGGGCCGGTAATGAAGCCGGCACGATTCCCGTGTGGATGGGCAAGGAGCTGTTTTCGCAGGACATCCAGGATCTTAGCTGGAAAAGTGGCGCAAGGACTCCCCGAAGAAGATCGAGGATCTGGTCTTCAACGAAATCGAGCGCAACGCCAGCAAGTTCGACAAGAATCCGCTGGAGTCCACGCTCACTATCACCAAGGCCAACTACAAGCAGCATGCGGACAAGCTGACGGTGGGCCACCAGAAGATGTTCGAGCTCTACGACGACTACAAGATGATCGTCTATCCGAGCGTCCGCACCGCCTTCTTCCCCGACGAGATCTACGCCGCGACCAAGAAGAACGCCACGGACGCCACGCTGGAAGGCACCGATGCGGTCAAGAACGCCAAGCTCGGTTTCCCCTTCCCGATTCCCAAGCAGGGCGCGGAAGTGATCTGGAACCACAAGACCAAGTTCCGTGGTTCGGCGGTCAAGCGCTTCAACAACCAGGCGATCGTCGCCCAGGACGGGGATTTCAAGATCTCCAAGCTGGTCGAGGACGTGAAGTTCAAGTACGCCAACCTCAATGACCAGAGCGATGATTCGAACAAGCTCATCGCCTACTACCTCCAGGAGGTCGTGTCGCCGCCGCGCGTGGCCGGTCAGGTGACGCTGGTGCATGAAACCGCCGACCAGTCCTCCGGTGGCCGCAACGCCTGGCTATACGATCCGGGCATCGGGCGCACGCGCCGCGCACCGAACGTCGGCTACGACAATCCATCGCTGGGTTCGGACGGCGAGCAGTTCAATGACCAGATCGACGTGTTCAACGGTGCGCTGGACCGCTACACCTGGAAGCTGATCGGCAAGAAGGAGATGTACATCCCGTACAACTCCGGTCAGATGAACAGCCCGCTGCTCTCCTACGAGGACATCCTCGGCAAGGGGCACATCAATCAGGACTACGCGCGCTACGAACTGCATCGCGTGTGGGTGGTGGAAGCCACGCTGCGTGACGGTCAGCGCCATCAGTTCAAGAAGCGCGTGTTCTACGTCGATGAGGATTCCTATTCCATCGCCGTGGTCGATTGCTATGACAACCGCGATCAGCTGTGGAAGCTGCAGGAAGCGCATCTGACGACCTTCCCGTTCGTGCCCACCACCTCGGGCTCGCCGGAGCTGATCTACGACCTGCAGACCGGACGCTACTTCGCCACGGCGATGACCAACGAGGACCAGATCTCGGACTTCGACGTCAGCTACGAAGATCGCATGTTCCTCCCGCAGGGGCTGGCTCGCGTCGCCGGACGCCGCTGATGACATCGCGTGCGCTGACGGCGTCGCTGCTCGCCGGTTGCCTCGCCACGGCCAACGTGGCGGCGGCAACCGAGTCCGACGCCAAGGACGATCCGCGCATGGAACCCGCCGAGATGATGGAGCTGGCCGACCAGCGCATTCTCGTCGGGCTGACCGAGGTGGCCGATGGCTACCTCGCCGTCGGCATGCGGGGACACATTCTCCGCTCCACCGACGGCAAAGCCTGGACGCAGGTGGCCAGCCCGGTCCGCTCGATGCTGGTGACGCTGGATTTTCCGACCGACAGCACCGGCTATATCGGCGGGCACGATGGCGTGATCCTGAAGTCGTCGGACGGCGGCCAGGAATGGACGCTGCAGCATTTCGACAACGCACCCCAGCGGCCGGCGATCATCTACGACCTGATGTTCGAGGACGAGGAAACAGGGTTCGCCGTGGGCAGCTACGGGCTGATTCTCCGGACCAGCGATGGCGGCGAGAACTGGACGCCGGTGGAAACCGATCTCGAGTTCCTCGGATTCCACAACAGCCAGATCGTCCGGATCAGCGACGAGATGATGCTGATCGTCGGCGAGAAGGGTTTGGCAGCCCGGTCCTCCGATGACGGTCAGACCTGGGAGATGCTGGTCTCGCCCTACACCGGCTCCTTCTTCGGGGCGATCCCCGACGGCCAGGGTGGAGCACTGATCTACGGCATGCGCGGGCGCCTGTACCGGATCGCCGATGTCAGCGCCGTCGAAACGCAGAGCCCGATGGATTACGACCCGTTCATGGCGGCCAATGTCGACGACCCGCAGGTCCTGGCCGAGATGGGCTGGGAATATCTGGAAACACCGACCAGCGAATCGTTCTTCGGAGCCACCGCGATGCCCGACGGCAGCGTGACCCTCGTCGGCAACGCCGGCCTGATCATGACCGGCAATCCGGACAGCCGGAGCTGGTCGGTTCAGACGAACCCCAATGGCGACACCCTCGCCGGCGTGCTGCCCGTCAACGGCGAGTTGCTGACGGTCGGACGTCAGGGCGTGGAGTGGCACTGATCCACCCACGCTGACCACCATCCCGCGATCGCGGCTCGGGGGAGTCGCTTCGCGCCAAGGACAGGGGCGCTCCGCGCCCCGCAGGGAGACGAACCTATGGCCTCGGAAGGCTCTTCGCTCACCAATTCGCCCGTCGCCCGGGCGATTCTCAATGTCGTCGAACCGCTGGTGTTCGGTCGCCCGGCCATCACGCTGTTCGTGCTGGTCGCGCTGACGCTGTTCTTCGGCTACCACGCCGCGCGCATCCAGCCCGACGCCGGGTACGAGAAGACCATACCGATGGAGCACCCCTACATGGGTGCGTTCCAGGAGTACTACAGCGAGTTCGGCGGCGCGAACCTCGTGCTCGTCTCGCTGATGCAGAAGGAAGGCGAGATCTACAACGAAGCGTTCCTGACCACGCTGAAGAAGGTCACGGACGACATTTTCTTCCTGCCGAATATCGACCGGCCACGGGTGATGAGCCTGTTCACGCCCAACGTGCGTTTCGTCGAGATCACCGAACAGGGCTTCGAGGGCGGCGACGTGATCCCCTCCGACTACAGACCGTCGGAGGACATGTTCCGCACCATCAAGTCCAACGTGAGCAAGGCCCAGGTGATCGGGCGCCTGGTGTCCGAGGACGAACGGGGCGCCATGGTGGTGTCCGAACTGCTGGAAGTCGATCCACAAACCGGCAAGCAGGTCGACTACACCCACGTCGCCAACC
Organism: uncultured Salinisphaerales bacterium; assembly: GCA_937896565.1. Classification (GTDB taxonomy): domain Bacteria; phylum Pseudomonadota; class Gammaproteobacteria; order Nevskiales; family OUC007; genus Abyssibacter. The sequence goes on along the minus strand of CALBOV010000401.1, from coordinate 9,857 downwards.
TGCTGGAGACAATCCGCGGACGGATCGAAAGCCCGACCGTGTGGGAGTTCCGTCTGCGCGAGGCCAGCGGCGACATGGAGGCCGGCACCGTCGTGGGCCGAGCCTACACGGAACCCGGCAAGCTGGACCGCTGGTTCGGCGAGCAGACCGTCACCCTGCCCCAGACATCGGGTGAAACCGAAACCGCCACGTTCAAGAACAGCGACCTGGACATCGTGGCGCTGGACAACCCGGAGTACAACCCGAACATCACGGTGCACATCGTCGGTTTCGCCAAGGTGGTCGGCGACATCACCGACGCGACGCTGGAGGTGGTCGGTTTCTTCGGCCTGGCGCTGGTCATGACCTCGCTGCTGCTGTGGATTTACACCGGCTCGCTGAAGATGGCGTTCCTGCCGATGGGCTGCTCCGTCGTCGCCGTCATCTGGGAATTCGGCCTGCTGTCGCTGTTCGGCCTGGGCCTGGACCCCTTCGCGATTCTCGTGCCCTTCCTGGTCCTGGCGGTGTCGGTGTCGCATGGCGTCCAGTACGTCAACGCCTGGGTCGGCGAAGTCAGTTCGGGTCGAAGCAGCTTTGATGCGTCGCTGGAAACCTTCCGCCGTCTCGCGATCCCCGGCACGGTGGCGCTGATCACCGACGTGGCCGGCTTCGCCACCATCGCGCTGATCAACATCCAGATCATCCAGGAAATGAGCGCCAACGCGGCGTTCGGCGTCGCCGCCATCATCATCACCAACAAGGTGCTGATGCCGGCCTGGCTGACGTACATGCGTGTTGGTGATCTGGATGCCTTCGAACGCAAGCAGCAGGTGCGCGAGAACCTGCTGGCGCCGATGTGGAAATTCGTCGCCAAGATCACCCGGCCGATACCGGCAATGTGTGCCATCGGCGTCGCCGTGCTGTTGCTGGGCTGGGCGTTCTACATGTATCCCAAGCTGCAGGTCGGCGACGCGCTGGAAGGCACGCCGGAGCTGCGACCTGACTCACGCTTCAACCAGGACGCCCGGACCATCGGCCACAACTTCTCGATCGGCATCGACATTCTCAAGGTCATCGCCGAGACCGAGGCGGACGGCTGCGTGGATTTCAATGTCGTCGAGGAAATCGACCGCTTCGCCTGGCGCATGGACAACGTCGAGGGCGTGGCCTCCACGCTGTCGGTGCTGGACTACGCGAAAATGGTCTACCGCGGCCTGAACGAGGCCCGGCTGTCCGCCGAGGTCCTGCCCCGCAACCAGTTCTCGCTGGCGCAGTCCACCGCCCTGGTCCCGACCACGTCCGGATTGCTCAATGGCGACTGCTCGGCCATGGCGATCTTCATCTTCACCGAGGATCACCGCGCCGAAACCATCAGCCGCATCGTCGACGCGGTGAAGCAGTACGAGGAGGAAACCTCGGACACTGACCGGGTCAGCTTCCGCCTCGCCACGGGCAATGTCGGCGTCATGGCCGCGACCAACGAAGTCGTGGAAGAACAGGAGTTGATGGTCGTGTTCTGGGTCTACGTGGTCGTGATCGGCTTCATCTGGCTGTCGTTCCGCAACCTGTCCTCCGTGCTGTCGATCGTGCTCCCGCTGTCGCTGGTGTCGATGATGGCGTACGGCGTCATGGCCTATCTCGGCATCGGCCTGAAGGTCGCCACCCTGCCCGTCGTCGCGTTGGCGGTCGGGATCGGCGTGGACTACGGCATCTACATCTACGCGACGCTGGAGGAAGGAGTAAAGAACGGCAAGCCGATCGAGCAGGCGTTGTACGAGACGCTGGGCAAGACCGGCAAGGCCGTCGTCTTCACCGGCATCGCTCTCGGCCTGTCGGTGGCCACCTGGCTGTTCTCCCAGCTCCAGTTCCAGGCCGACATGGGCATCCTGCTGGTGTTCATGTTCACCGCGAACATGTTTGGCGCGATTCTGCTGCTACCGGCAATCGCCCGTTTCACCATGCGCCAGCCTGCCGGCAGCTGATGGTCCTGTTCCCCCCGCGTCGGCCTCGCCGATGCGGGGGGATGGGCCTACAATCGAGCGCATGACCGCGCTCTACGACTGCGGCGCCTTCACCCACGATGGCCGTCGCCTCGCCTATGAACTGATCGGCCCCCGTGATGGCTCGCCGGTGCTGCTGATGCACGGCATCCTGATGGACTCGATGCTGAATCGCGACCTGGCATCCGCCCTGGCCGACGCCGGGTATCGCGTGGCGCTGCTCGACCTGCTGGGTCACGGCCGCAGCGAAAAACCCGATCGCGCGGAGGAACTGCGCATCGATGCCTTCGGCGATCAGGCCGTTGCCCTGCTTGATCATCTCGGATGGTCCCGCGCGGTGGTCGGCGGCGTGTCCCTGGGCGCAATCACGGCACTGCACGCGGCGGTGCGGGCACCGGAACGTGTCACCGGGCTGTTTCTGGAGATGCCGGTGATGGAACGCGCCGCTCCGGCGGCCGCGCTGATGCTGGTCCCTTTGCTGGTCGGTGTGCGCTACGGCGCCCGCCCGTGGCGTCTCTGGGCACGCATGCTGCGACGGCTGCCCACGCCCAGACGCGGCATCTGGCAAAGCCTGCTCAACACGATTTCACAGGACCCCGATGTCATGGCCGCCATCATCCATGGTGTGCTCGTCGGCCCTGTCGTGCCACCGTTGCGCGATCGCATCCGCCTGGCGGCACCGGCGCTGGTCATCGGCCATGCCGGCGACTGGCTGCACAATCTCCAGGACGCCCGCGCACTGGCCCGCGAACTGCCCAACGCCGAACTCGTCGTCGCCCGTTCCCCGTTCGAGCTGCGCACACGCCCGACACGCCTGCTGCCCGACATCCTGCGCTTCCTGCAGCGCACGCAGCGCGAGGCGGATCAGGCCACTCCATCACTGGCATGACGGTCGTCCGCAACGCATTCCTCCAGACCGCGGAGGATGGTGGCGTCTGTCGCGTTACGCGGATTCGATCCCCGAACACGGAGCGGAGCCAGCCGGTCGTGCTGCTGCCCGGCATGTTCACCAGTCGACGGTTCTGGCTGTCCGACAAGGACATCGGCCTGGCGGCCTATCTCGCCGAACAAGGCTTCGACAGCTGGATCACCGAGCGGCGCGGAATCGGGGATGTTGATCCACAGGCCCGTGCCGGTGCCGACGAGCACGTCCGGCTGGACCTGCCATTGCTCGCGGACCGCATCCTCCGCGAAACCGGCCAGGCGCCGTTCTGGCTGGGCCACTCCTTCGGAGGCCAGCTGGCGGCCAAGGCAGCCAACGAGACCGTCCCCGCCGACGCGGTCGCCGGCCTGATCCTGATCGCGACGCAGACGGAGCGCGGCAAGCGCTGGCTGGTCCCACCACTGTCCACCGCGGTCATCACCATGACCCGCCTGCTGGGACGCGTACCGGCCCGACTGGCCGGTCTGGGACCAGAGGACGAACCCGCCGCGGCGGTGCTGGACTCCGTCGCGTGGACGGTCGATGCCCGCAAGACCGGCGGCTGGCCGGCACGGCTCGCGACGCTGGAAACTCCGGTGCTCGCCGTTGCCTCGTCACACGACACCGTCGACCCGGCCGACGGCTGCCGTCATCTGTTCGATCAGATCGGATCGACCGACAAGACCTGGTGGCTGCTGGAACCCGGTGCGGAGATGTCCGCGACCTTCGACCATCCCGGCATCGTCGTCAGCAAACCGGCCCGGACCCATGTCTGGCCCGGGCTGGCTCATTGGATGCAGAGTCGCTCGGAGCCGGTGACGTCCGTCGCCTGAGCGACGGATTCGGCCGGCGCGACCGAACTCAGGCAGCCGGCTTGATCGAGCCTTCCAGGTACAGCGTTGAACGCTGCGGATTGGTCAGCAGATAGGTCTGCACACCGTCGTCGACACGGCTCAGCAGTTCGGGCTGCCCCGGCAGGAACAACGGTCGCTTGAAGGCCACATCCAGCGAACAGGCCTGCTCGATCGTCTCGCCCCCGCAACGGGCCACGCAACTGGCGAAAGACCACATCCCGTGCGCGATCGCGCGTTTGAAACCGAACAGCTTGGCCGCCAGCGGATGCATGTGGATCGGATTCACGTCACCGGCCACGAGACCGTAGCGACGGCCGATGTTTCCGGGCGCCTTCCACTGGTCGACCACGGCGTAGTCATCCCAGACCGGCGGCTGCCAGCCCTTGCCACCGCCGCCACCGGACTTTTTCGGGTCGCGGATCAGGTTGGTGCTGGTGCTTTCCCACACGCACTGCTCATCCGTGTCGAGAATCCGGGTCTGCAAGTCGAACTCCAGACCCTTGTCCACCGGACGATGCCCTTCCACGACGACATGCACGCCCAGCGGCTCGTTCTGATGCAGGCTGCGGTGCTGATGCACGACGTTGCGCATGTGCACGGCGCCCAGAAGCTTCAGCGGAAACGCCTCATGGGTCAGCACGGCCATGTGCAGCGGCGCCGCCATGATGTGCGGAAACGTGACGGGCAGCAGGCCGTTGGCTTCGAAGCCGCAAAGCTTGCGGTACCGGTTGACCGCTCCGGTCGATGCCGGAGCGGGCGCCAGGTGCGCCTCCAGCCGGGGAATATCCTGTCCTTCATCCAGACGGACGCCACCCGGCCTGGCGGCCTTGGCGTAGCTGATCCAGACCGAGGGCGGCGCGTCGAACTGCAGATTGGCGGCCGACACGATCAGGCTCCGATCAGGCTTTGGCCACAGACGCGGATCGTCTGGCCGGTGATGCCCGCGGCGCCCGGCGTGGTCAGGAACTTGATCAGCTCGGCCACGTCTTCCGGCAGCCCGCCCTGCGACAGCGAGTTCATGCGACGACCGCCCTCGCGGATCATGAACGGCATCTCCGCCGTCATCCGGGTCTCGATGAAGCCCGGCGCCACGGCGTTCACGGTGATCCCGCGCCCGGCCTGGGCCGCCGACTGCGCGGCCACGTAGCCGATCAGGCCGGCCTTCGTCGCGCCGTAGTTCGTCTGGCCCATGTTGCCGGCGATACCGCCGATCGACGACAGACAGACGATGCGACCACCGTCGTTGATGACCTTGTCGCCGAGCAGGACTTCGTCAATCGCCAGGATCGCGCCCAGGTTGATCGACAGGACCATGTCCCACAGATGCTCCTTCATGTTCGCCAGCGTCTTGTCACGGGTGACACCGGCGTTGTGCACGACGATGTCGACACCGCCATGCTGCTCCTTGAAATAGCTCGCGATCTTCTTCGGCGCCTCCGGATCGGTAATGTCCATGGGCAACGCCGCGCCACCGATCTTGGCGACGGTGGCATTCAGCGTTTCCTCATCGGCGGGAATGTCGAGGCAGACGACATGGGCGCCTTCCGCCGCCAGTCGCTCGGCGGTCGCGGCGCCGATGCCTCGGGCGCCACCGGTGACCAGCGCCACCTTGCCCTTGAGCGCGCCGGACAGCGGCATCTCCGCCGGTGCCTTCACCGCCGTGCCGACATGCATCGGCTGGCCATCGACATAGGCCGAATGACCGCTGAGCAGGAAGCGCAGCGGCGCGGCCAGGCGATCCTCGGCGCCCTTGGCCACGTGAATCAGATTGGCCGTGGCGCCGCGCTTGCCGATCTCCTTGCCCACCGAGCGGACAAAGCCCTCGGCGGCGCGGGCGGTCGCCACGGCCTTGGGGTTCGCGCCCTCGGCAGGCTCGCTGGCCAGCACCACGACGCGGCCGTTCGATGCGATCTGACGCATGACCGGATGGAAGAAGGTGTAGAGCTGCTTGAGACCCTCCACGCCGTCGATGTCGGTGACGTCCAGAACCAGACCGTTGTACTTGGCGCCTTCCGAGGCACTCGCGGCCAGGGTCGCGCCCGCCGCCTCAAGGTCGGCCCGCACGGCCTTGGCCACCACGCCGTCGGTCGCGGTGCCGAACAGCACCTGCAGGCCCGCGAGCGGCTGTTCCGCATACTGCGTGCCGCCCCGGTTCAGTTCGACCGGCGTGGGCAGCCCCACGGTCTTGATGACATTGCGAAGCGTCGGCTGACTGGCCAACTTCACCAGGTAATCACTCATTGATCACTCCATCGGAATCGAAGAATCGGCTTGTCGCGGATGCCGGCCCCGTTTCGCACAGGATCACGCCAATCCGACTTGAATGTTGCGGCGCACGATAACGAAATTACCCGCTGGCGGCCATTGGCCGAGTCCGACACCCGGTGTGAGCAGACTGGCCAACCGGGCAGCTGACCCGCATCACGACCGGACCCGACACGCCCGCGCATCCACCGCATCCTGTCGCGGAAAGCGCCGTTCATTGGCGCTATTCGGCAAAGCGTTCTACGCTATGCACCCGCTGCGAGTACCACAGCGTACATACGGAAATCGAGCGTGGTACCGACGACAGCCGTAGATCTTGCAATTGAGACGGCCGGTCACGCCGGTGACCCGGCGAATACAACGCCGACCCGCACCCGGCCGTGCGGGTCCGGACTCCAGACCAATCGACAACGACGTTCAAAGGGGGACGCATGGGTCAGTCCTTGACCATCAAGAATAATTACGTATCAGCGCCCAGTGCACCGATTCAGCATGATCGCGACCCGGTCGCGATGCTGTTCCACTGGGCAGAGACTCGACCCAAATCGACCTACCTGCGCCAGCCGATCAACGGCGTGTGGCGCGAATACAGCTGGGCCGAAGTCGCCGATCAGGTCCGCAGGATGGCATCCGCGCTACAGGCCATGGGCCTCAAGCCGGGCGAGGTCGTGGCGCTGACCGGCAAGAACACCGCGCACTGGATCATCGCCGACCTGGCGATTTCCATGGTTGGCGGCATTTCCGTCGGCATCTATCCGAACCAGGCATCGGAAACCACACGTTACGTGCTGGAGCACAGCGAAACGAAGTTCCTGTTCTTTGGCCCGCTGATGGATGCGCAACAACTGGCCGACGGCATTCCCGAATCGGTCAAGACCATCGGGTTCCCGTACCCGGAAGTCCCGGAAACCGATTACGGCTGGGACGCCCTGCTCAAGGAGCATGAACCTCTGCAGGACTGGGAGCCAAACGACCCCGATGGCGTCCACACGATGATCTACACCTCAGGGACCACCGGCAATCCCAAGGGTGTCATGCTCAGCACGCGGGCCACGCGGGAGATCATGGGTGGCGTGATCGACCGGCTCAAGCTGGGTGACGACGAACGCTTCTTTTCCTATCTGCCGCTGTCGCACATCTTCGAACGCGGCGTGATCGAGCTCTCCAGCCTCTACATCGGGGCGGAGGTTTCGTTCATGGAGTCCCTGGACAAGCTGGCCTCCCAGCTTGCGGAAGTGGCCCCCACCCGCTTCTATGGCGTGCCCGTCGTCTACGGCCGCATCCAGCACGGCATTCTGCACAAGCTGCCGCAGAAGAAGCTGGAGCGCCTGCTCCGCATCCCGATCCTGTCCGGCATGATCCGCAAGAAGGTGGTCACCGGGCTCGGCCTGCAGAACGCACGCGGGGTTGTCTCCGGCGCGGCGCCAATGCCGGAAGCCATGATCAACTGGTTCAGCAAGCTCGGCATCACCATCTGCCAGGGCTACGGGATGAGCGAAAACGCGGCGTACTGCACGACGAACATCCCGTCCGAGAACCGGATCGGGTCGGTCGGCCGCCCCATGCCGGGCGTGGACATCAAGATCCACGACAAGACCGAAGAGGTCCTGACCCGTTCGACGGCCACGATGCTTGGCTACTACAAGAATCCGGAAAAGACCGCCGAAACCATCGTCGACGGCTGGCTGCACACGGGTGACAAGGGCCGTATCGACAAGGACGGCTACCTCTACATCACCGGCCGGATCAAGGACGCGTTCAAGACCTCCAAGGGCAAGTACGTCGATCCGTCACCGATCGAGGACAAGCTCGCCGTGGACGAGGCCATCGCCCAGATCTGCCTGATCGGCAGCGGCATGAAGCTCCCGGTCGGCATCGTCCGGATCGAAAGCGACGATTCCGACGCGGACATCGCCGAGCGTCTGGCCGACAAGGTCGAGGCCCTGAACAAGACACTCGAACCTCACGAACGCGTCGGCAAGCTGTTCCTGACGCGGGATGAATGGACCGTCGAGGACGGGCTGGTGACGCCGACCATGAAGATCAAGCGACCGCAGCTGGAAGAGCGCTACCGCGACCATGCCGAGGCGATGCTCGGCGAAGAGGACAAGGTCATCTGGCTTTGATGTGATCACGACAGTGCCGGCGCTTGCGCCGGCACGCGTTACGGCGGTGGCAAACTCATTCGTTCGCTGACACACTCCGCCGTGAACGAGACCTGGGGACAAGGCCGTGCTCAAAGCGGCCGAACGAGGAGACAACTTATGCAATCCCACCTGCAACGCGTCTGCGCGCTGGCGCTGCTGATTCCACTGACCGTCACCGCCAAGGTGTCGTCCGACGAGGCGGCCCGTCTGAAGGATGGCGGTGATCTGACTCCGCTGGGCGCCGAGAAAGCGGGCAACGCCGACGGCTCGATCCCCGCATGGGGCGGCGGACTGAGCAGCAGCGAGGCCCCGGACAAGTACGATGGCTTCGGCACCCGGCTCTATTCGCCGTGGCCCGACGACGAACCCATCGCCGAGATCACCAACGCGAATCTGGCGAAGTACCGGGACCAGATGTCACCCGGGCAGCTCGCGCTGTTCAAGAAGTTCGACGACTTCAAGATGCCCCTGTATGCATCACGCCGCCGGAATGGTGCTCCGGACTACGTCTACGCCGCCACATTCGAGAATGCGACACGGGCGACGCTGGGCGCCAACGGCGAAGCGCTGGTTGATGCCATCATCGGCATTCCCTTCCCGATTCCCCAGAACGGCCGGGAAGTGATCTGGAATCACAAGACGCGATTCCGCGGCATGTCCGGAAGCCGCTGGAATGTGCAGGCCGCCGTCACCTCATCCGGGGCCTACAACCTCGTGAAGCTGCATGAGGACTTCAAGTTCAACTACAGCCTCAAGGGCGCGACGCCCGACTCGCTGAAGAACGTGCTGATCTACTTCATGCAGGAAATCCGCGACCCGGCGCGCCTCGCCGGCCAGTTCCTGCTGGTCCACGAAACCATGGACCAGGTGAAGGAACCGCGGCGTGCCTGGCTCTACAACCCGGGCCAGCGACGTCTGCGCCGGGCCCCGAATGTCGGCTACGACAACCCGGGCACCGGATCCGACGGACTGCGCACGAACGACCAGCTCGACAGCTACAACGGCGCGATGGATCGCTACACCTGGAAGCTGATCGGCAAGCGCGAAATGATCATCCCGTACAACGCCTACAAGCTGCACGATGACGACAACGAATACGAGGACATCCTCGAGCGCGGTCACATCAACCAGGATCTGGCGCGGTACGAAAAGCATCGCGTCTGGGTCGTGGAAGCGACCGTCCGCGACGGTACCAGCCACATCTACGACAAGCGCGTGTTCTACGTGGATGAGGACTCCTGGACCATCGTGCACCAGGATATCTACGACAAGCGCGGCGAACTGTGGCGTGTCCACGAGCAGCACACCCTGCCGTCCTACGGCGTCAGCGAACAGTTCGGAGAAGCCCAGGGCTTCTCGGCGCCGGCCATCGAAGTCGCCTACGACATCCTCAACAATCGCTACCTCGCGTTCTCGATGAACAACGAGGAAGACGAGGCGCAGGAACGTGAATTCGACGGAGATCACTTCACCCCGGCGAACGTGAAGCGGATGGCGCGGCGGTAAGCGCTTTCGGCTGAGGCCAAAGATCGAGCCCGGACAGGTTGCGGCCTGTTCGGGCTTTTTTGTTGGCACCTGGCTGCCAGGAGCAGGTTTCGCCCTGCCGGGCGAGCCGATTTTCTTTGTACGCCCAAAGAAAACCGGCGAAAAGAAAGGGCGCCCGGGACGTGGCCAGCCGCCTTTGGCGGCT
>CALBOV010000400.1 GCA_937896565.1 uncultured Salinisphaerales bacterium | reverse complement strand
TCACGTCCTTGTGGAACTCGGCGCGGAAATCCATCGCCAGCCGCGTCACGAACACCACCGCTTCCGGATCATCGGCGTTCACGTGGAACACCGGTGCTTCCAGCATCTTGGCGATGTCGGTGGAATAAAGCGATGTGCGTGCGTGCTCGCGCTGCGCCACCTCGATCGGGTTGTTGGTGGTGAATCCGACCTGGTTGTTGACGATGAAATGCACCGTGCCGCCTGTGGCGTAACCCTTGGCCTGCGAGAGCTGCAGGGTTTCCATGACCACGCCCTGGCCGGCGAAGGCGGCATCGCCGTGCACCAGCACCGGGAGGATGGTGTTGCCGGTCTCGTCGCCGCGGCGATGCTGACGCGACTTCACGGAGCCCTCCACCACCGGGTTGACGATCTCCAGGTGCGACGGGTTGAACGCCAGCACCATGTGCACGCGGCGGCCGTCCACCTCGATGTCGTTGGAGAAGCCCTTGTGGTACTTCACGTCGCCGGAGAACCGCAGATCCTCGGCCGTGATCTTGCCCTCGAACTCGTCGAACAAATCCTTGGGCGACTTGCCCAGAACGTTCACCAGCACGTTGAGTCGGCCGCGGTGAGCCATGCCGATCACGACTTCCTCGACATCGTGCGAGCTGGCGCGACGGATTAGTTCGTCCAGCGCCGGAATCAGGGCATCGCCACCTTCCAGCGAGAACCGCTTCTGGCCGACGTAGCGGGTGTGCATGTAGCGCTCGATACCCTCGGCCGCGGTCAACTGCTTGAGCACTTCCTTCTGCTCGTCGGCGTTCAGCCTGGACTCGTTGATCGTCCCCTCGAGCCGGCGCTGAATCCAGCGCTTCTGCTGCGTCTCGGTGATGTACATGTACTCGGCGCCGATGGAGCCGGTGTACACGGTCTTGACGACATCGATGATCTCGCGAAGCTTCAGGCGATCCGATGTCGCCAGCGAGCCGGTGTCGAACACCGACTCCATGTCCGAGCTGCCGAGGCCGTGGAATGCCGGATCGAGATCGGGCACCGTTGGCGGGTTGGCCAGACCCAGCGGATCCAGCTGTGCGGCCTGATGACCGCGAACGCGGTAGTAGTTGATCAGGCGCAGCACCGACGACTGCTTGGATGCCGCCTGGGCCGACAGACTGCTGCCCTTGCCGGCGCTGACCACCGGCTTGGCGCGAGCCAGTTCGGCGAAGGATCGCTGGATGGGGCTGTGCGCGACATCATGTCGCTGCCCGGCCGCGCCCATGTTCTTGAAGTAGTCGCGCCAACTGGCCTCGACTGAATCCGGATCGGCGAGGTATTGCTCGTACATCGCCTCGACCCAGGCACCGTTCCCCCCGGAGATCGGGGACGTTTCAAGAAAATGCCGCAGTTTTTCGCCGGTCATTTCGGCCTCTGCCGGATATGAATCGGCGAAGTATACGAGCGCTTCTGCCGAGAACCCACCCGACCAAAGTCGGGTTCAGCCCTCCAACTTGTCCGTGCCGGAAGCCCCGGCCTCAACTCCCTGAATCTCAACAAAAATTCGAATGGCAGCAAGCAGTTGCGTGAGAACCGGCAATGCGCCTCATGCCGTTGATTCGGCGGACTGCGAACGCGATCTGCGCAAATGAAACAGCCCCGGCGCTGCGGGGCTGTTCGTCAGGTTCGCCAGAGGCGGCCGAATTACTTCTTTTCGCGGGGCCAGGACGCGGTGAGTTCGGTCAGATACTCCCGGAATTCCTCGGCCAGATCCGGGTGCTTGAGACCCAGTTCCACGTTGGCCTGCAGATAGCCCAGCTTGCTGCCGCAGTCGTAGCGCTTGCCTTCGAACTCGTAGGCCAGCACGGTCTGCTCCTGGATCATCGCGCTGATGGCATCGGTGAGCTGAATCTCGCCGCCGGCGCCGGGCTCGGTGGATTCGAGCAGCTTGAAGATGCGCGGGGTCAGGATGTAGCGGCCGACCACGGCAAGATTCGACGGTGCGTTTTCGGGGTCCGGCTTTTCGACAATGCCGCGGATCTCGCCCAGGCCGGGACCGACCGGTTCCACCTCGACGATGCCGTACTTGTGCACTTCGTCCTTGGGGACACGCTGCACGGCGATGACCGACGTGCCGTATTCCTGGTAGACGCGCTGCATCTGCGCCAGCGCCGGCCGCAGCTTTCCGTCGATCAGGTCGTCCGCCAGGATCACGGCGAAGTCCTCGTCACCCACCGCCGTCCAGGCACAGGAGATGGCATGACCGAGACCGCGGGCCTCCGGCTGGCGGATGTACACGCAGGTGATTCCCGGCGGCAGGATGTCGCGCACTTCCTGAAGCAGCGCGGTCTTGCCCTTTTCCTCCAGCTGCTTTTCCAGCTCGTAGGACTTGTCGAAGTGGTCGAGAATCGAGTTCTTGTTGTTGCTGGTGATGAACACCAGTTCCTCGGCGCCGGCCGACACGGCTTCTTTCACCGCGTACTGGATCAGCGGCTTGTCGACGATTGGCAGCATTTCCTTGGGCATGGCCTTGGTAGC
>CALBOV010000399.1 GCA_937896565.1 uncultured Salinisphaerales bacterium | reverse complement strand
TGATCGCGGATCCGAAGGCGGCGCGCCGCAAGCGGGCGCAGAAAGCGAAGGACGAAACGGACTGATCGATCGCCCGGTGGTGGTCGCCGATCAGGTCGCCGATCAGGTCGGCGGCGGATCGACCGGCTGCGACTGTTCGCGGTCGGCGTCGGTGGAGGCGCCGATGATCTCGGAGACCTTGCCGCCCTGGAACACCACGGTGACCACGCGGCGCAGCTCCTTGTCGCGGGGGCTGCGGTAGTAGGACACGTAGTCCCAGCGGACCGTGTCGCGCAGATCGCTCTTGACCAGCGCGCTGCCCATCAGGAACTCGACCTGTTCCGGGGTCATGCCGACCTGCAGCCGCTCCACCTGATCCTGTTCGATGACGTTGCCCTGGTTCACGGGCAGCTTGTAGACGAAATGGCAGCCGGTGGTCAGCAGCACGCCGGCGAGCACGACCGTTCGAATCATGGCGGATCGAGAGAGCGAAGTTGAGGACGTGCGATAATACACGCTTGGCAATGCGCATTGCGGAGTAGCGACCCTGTGGAATCTCAAGACCTGCGAAAACTTGGACTCAAAGTCACGCTCCCGCGGCTGAAGATCCTCGAGATACTGGAGTCGGCGGACGAGCGCCACATGACCGCCGAGGACGTCTACAAGAACCTCCTGGATCTGGGCGAGGAAATCGGCCTTGCCACGGTTTATCGCGTGCTGACGCAGTTCGAGGCCGCGGGCATCGTGACCCGCCACAACTTCGACGGCGGCCAGAGCGTATTCGAGCTGGACGACGGCCCGCATCACGACCACATGGTCTGCATGAAGACCGGTCAGGTCGTGGAGTTCGTCGACGAGGTGATCGAGCAGCGCCAGCGCGAAATCGCCGAGGAACATGGCTGGAAGATGACCGATCACAGCCTGGTCATCTACGGTCTGAGTCCGGAGGCGCAGTCCGACAAGGATTGAACTGAGGTCGCTGGCCCGCTCAGGCGCTTTCGGCCAGACCCAGCATTTCCCGCGCATGCGCGCGCGTGCGCTCGGTCACCTCGACGCCGCCGAGCATGCGGGCGATTTCCTCCACGCGCCGGGTTTCGGCCAGCCGTTCCACCTGCGTGTGGGTGCTGTCCGCATCCGACTGCTTGCTGACGTGAAATTGCAGGTTGCCCTGCGCGGCGACCTGCGGCAGATGCGTGACGCAGAGCACCTGTCGGCCTGCCGCCAGTTCGTGCAGCCGGCGGCCGACGATCTCCGCCACCGCGCCGCCGATGCCGGCATCGACCTCATCGAAGATCATCGTCGGCGCGGCCTCGTCACCCAGCACGACGAGCTGGATCGCCAGCGCCAGTCGTGACAGCTCGCCGCCTGATGCGACCTTGGCGATCGGGCGGGGCGGCTGGCCGGGATTCGCCGCGATCAGGATCGAAACCCGGTCCTGGCCGTTGGGGCTGAATGGCTGTTCCGCCGGCTCGACACCGATCGAGACCCGCGCATCCGGCATGCCCAATGTTTGCACGATGCCGGTGATGGCCTGCTGCATGCCGGGCGCCGCCTTCTTGCGGGCTTGCGTCAGTGCATCGGCGGCCTGGGCGTAGTGCTGTTCGGCAGCGGCGATCTGCGCCAGCAATTCGGACGCGCGATCGTCCGCATGTCTGGCCGAGCCCAGGCGGGCCTGGAGCGATTCGATCCGTTCCGGGAGCTCATCGGGCTTGCAACCGTGCTTGCGTGCCAGCCGGTGCAGTTCGGTGAGTCGGTCGTCGACGATCTGCAATCGTTCCGGATCCAGCTCCATGCTTTCCAGCGCACGCTTGACCATGCCGGCGGCTTCTTCCATCTGGATCGTGGCCGATTCGACCAGTTCCCGCGCCTCGCCCAGTGAGGCATCCATCGTTTCCAGGTCCGCGAGCAGATCGCGCGCCTTGCCGCTGCGCTCCATCGCCGCGCCGTCCTCGGCCTCGGCGAGCAGGTCGACAATGGTGGCGGCGTCGCGCATCAACTGCTCCGCGTTGGCCAGACGTCGCTGCTCCTGATCCAGTTGCTCGAACTCGCCGGCTTCGGGTCGCGCCGTTTCCAGTTCCTGGAGCTGAAACTCCAGCAATTCGACTTCCGCGGCGCTGGGCTTGTCCGCCTGTTGCAGGTCCGCCAGCGTCTGCCGGCTGTCACGCACGGCTTTGGCGCGCTCCCGCACGGCGTTGCTCGCGGCGTCGTGCTTGCCGTAGGCATCCAGCAGGTTGCGTTGTTCGGCGGCGTCGAGCAGGCGCTGGCTGTCATGCTGGCCGTGGATGTCGACCAGGTATTCGCCCAGTTCGCGCAGGCTGCGAATGTTGCTCGGCGAGCCGTTG
>CALBOV010000398.1 GCA_937896565.1 uncultured Salinisphaerales bacterium | reverse complement strand
CCGGCTTCATGCCGACCGCCGGAATCCCCCGCTCGGCATAGTCGCGCAGCAGCGCGCAGGTCACCGCGGTCTTGCCGATTTCGGTATCGGTTCCGGTGACGAAGACGCTCAGTGCGCCCGCTGGTTCACGCAACGCGCGCCTCCAGCAGGCTTGTCGCCAGCGCATCGACCAGCCCGTCCACCTGCTCGGTCGTGTGCGCCGCGGTCAGCGTCACCCGCAGCCGGGCGGCGCCCTCCGGCACCGTGGGCGGACGGATCGCGGTGACCAGAAACCCGCGGGCGAGCAGGTCGTCGGAGACGCGCAGCGCGACCGAATCGCGCCCCAGCACGATCGGCTGGATCGCCGTCGGGGAATCGGGCACCGGCAGGCCGGCCGATCGCAGCCGGGCATGCAGATGCGCGATCAGATTCCGGACCTGATCACGCCGCCAGGCTTCCTCCCGCGTGATCGCCAGCGCGGTCAGCGCGGCACGGGCCGTCATCGGTGCGAAGGCCGTGGAATAAATCTGCGAGCGGGCACGGTTTTCCAGGTAGTCGATCACCGCGGCGGGGCCGGCGACGAACGCGCCAGCGGTGCCCAGCGCCTTGCCCAGCGTGCCGACCAGCACCGGCAACTCGTCCTGCGACAACTCGTCCGCGACGCCCCGCCCCCGCGGGCCCAGCACGCCGACACCGTGGGCATCATCGACATACAGCAGCGCATCGGCCCGACGCGCCTCGATCGCCAGTTCGCGCACCGGCGCGATGTCGCCATCCATCGAGAACACCGCATCGGTGACCAGTGCCCTGACCCCTTCGCAGGGCGCGGCCAGCGCATCGCGGGCGGCACCGACATCCACATGCGCATAGATGCGCTTGTCCGCGCCGGACAGCCGCACACCGTCGATCAGCGAGGCGTGGTTCAGCGCATCGCAGGCCACCAGGTCGCCCCGCTGCAAAAGCGCATCGACAATGCCGACGTTGGCGGAAAATCCGGTCGGGAACAGCAGCACGCGGTCGCGCTCCAGCCAGTCGGCCAGCGCCTCTTCCAGTTCGGCATGGGCCGGCGAATACCCGGTGACCAGCGCGGAGGCCGCGGAACCCGGCACATCCAGTCCGCGCAATAGTCGGGAATCCTGCGCCAGGCCCAGGTAGTCGTTGCTGCAGAAATTGACGCAGTCACGCCCGGCGACCCGCGCCAGACCCGGCCCCGCCGGCTCGACGACCCGACGCTGGCGAAACCGGTCGCGCTGGCGCAGAGACTCCAGCGTGGACGCGATCCGGCGGTTCAGGCCGCCTGACACGTCCGGCGGTCCTCGGCAGCCTTGGCGCCTTCCGGCTCGATGCCCAGTCGCTCGAACAGCGCGCGATCGTGCTCGGTCACCGGGTTACCGGTGGTCAGCAGTTCCTCGCCGTAGAAGATGGAATTCGCGCCGGCCAGGAAACAAAGCGCCTGCATGGCGTCGTCCATCGCCTCGCGCCCGGCCGACAGCCGCACGTGGGAGGCTGGCATCAGAATGCGGGCCACCGCGATGGTGCGAACGAATTCGAAAGGATCCACCGGATCGGCATCGGCCATCGGCGTGCCGGGTACGGCGACGAGCTGATTGATCGGTACCGATTCGGGATGCGTGGGCAGATTGGACAGCGTGCGCAGCAGGCCGACACGGTCGGCGCGCGTATCGCCAATCCCCACGATGCCGCCACAGCACACCTTCATTCCCGACTTGCGCACGTTGTCCAGCGTGTTCAGCCGGTCCTCGTATGTCCGCGTGCCGATGATTTCTCCGTAATGTTCCTCGGAGGTATCGAGATTGTGGTTGTAGTAGTCCAGCCCCGCGTCGGCCAGCCGTTCGGCCTGCGATTCGGTCAGCATGCCCAGCGTCATGCAGGTTTCCAGTCCCTGCGCGCGCACGGCGTCGATCATGCCGATCAGCGTGTCGATGTCGCGATCCTTGGGGCTGCGCCAGGCCGCGCCCATGCAGAACCGCGTCGCCCCGGCCTCCTTGGCCGTGCGCGCCGCCTGCTCGACCTGCTGCACCGCCATCAGCGCCTCGGTCTTCAGACCGGTGTCGTAGCGCACGCTTTGCGGACAGTACTTGCAGTCCTCGGGGCAGGCCCCGGTCTTGATCGACAGCAGCGTCGAGAGCTGCACGGTGTTGGCGTCGAAGTGCTCGCGGTGCACGGTTTGCGCCCGGTGCATCAAATCCGCGAACGGCAGGGCGAACAGCGCGTTCACCTCTTCGGCCGTCCAGTCGTGACGAAGCTCGCTCATGCAGAGAATCCTGGCAGGTGGATACCGCTAGGCTCGCGAGGCCGCAACCGCCTGTCAACCAGAAAATGCCGATTCGGTTGACGGAAATCTTCCATCGCTGGCTCGCACCCGGCTGCGCGGGCTGCGGTGGGCCAAGTCCGGTGGGCCTGTACTGCCAGCCCTGCCTGGATGCGTTGCCCACCAACGACCATGCCTGCATCCGCTGTGCTGAACCGCTGCCGCCCTCGGCCCCGAAGCCCGCGCTTTGCGCTCATTGCCTGACCCGCTGGCCGGCCTTCGACGGCGTGTACGCGCCGCTGCTGTACGAGGCCCCGGTGGATGCCTGCGTGCAGGTTCTGAAGTACCGGCACGATCTGGGCGCGGCGCGGCGCCTGGCCACCCTGCTTCATCACACCCTGCCCGAACTGCCAGCGCCGGACCGGGTCATCCCGGTGCCACTGCATGCCAGCCGGCTGCGCGAACGCGGGTTCAATCAGGCCCTGGAAATCGCCCGGCCGCTGTGCCGGTGGAGAGGCTGGCCGCTGGCACCCGCCTGGGTCGAGCGAACCCGGGCCACTCCGTCACAGTTGCACCTGTCGGCCGAGGATCGCCGCCGTAACCTGCGTCAGGCGTTTACCGTTCGAAGGCCGGTGCAAGACGAGGCGATTCTGGTCATCGATGATGTCGTCACCACCGGCGCAACCACGTCGGCGCTGGCCAAGGCGCTCTTCCGGGCCGGCGCGGCCTCCGTGCACGTACTCGCGGCGGCGCGAACACCGTTCGACCACGCACCGGGCCGGTCACGGCCCGGTGCGCCTACCCCGTCTACCAGTCGAAATCGAAGTTGATCCGACCCATCACCGCCTGCATGTCCGGGAAGATCTCGCGGCCGGCGAGCTGCCCCGGCGCATTGGCCGGGTCGTCGCCATTCTGCTCGTAGTACTCCAGGGCGAAGCGCAGCGAGGTGCCGTCCCAGATCCGGGTTTCGTATTCAGCGCCCACCGTGATGCCGGTGAAGCTGCCCTGGCGGTAGTCGGCGGTGTACTCGGTCGGCAGCGGCTGATCATCGCGCAGGAACGGGGTGTAGAAATCCACCGCCGACTGATCGTAGTAGCGCAGATGCGGCGTGATCGCGTGATGATCGCCCAGCGCCCAGCGATACCGCAGGTCCAGCGTATGCGAGCTCATGCCCCAGTCGTCCGTCTGGAAGCGATAAGACGCATCCAGCACGTCGGAGCCGAACAGCATGTGCTTGAGCCGGAAGAACAGGCCCTGCTTCACGCGGCTGTCCGGACGTGATTCGTGAATATGCCGCTCCGCCTCGCCGATCCCGTTGCCCACCGAGTTGTCGGTGTCCACGACGCTGACGACCTTGAACGGATCGGTGTGATAGCCGTCGGATTGCGACAGCGTGACGTTGAACTGCGCCACGGTGTTCACGCCCAGCACCTGGGTGTAACCCAGCAGCAGGTCCAGCGTGTCCTTGCTCTCGTCGCCGCCGCGCCGGGTCTCGTCGAAGGACGTCTCGGTGCAGCCGGAGCTGGCGCTGGCGCCGAACAGGCAGCTGCCCGCCACCGGCACCCCGCCCTCCGGCTCGATCGTGTCGGCGGCGTAGCCCAGGCCGAAGGACAGCGTGGCGTTGTTCTTGGCGAAGTCGTAGGCGTAGCCGGTGTTCACCCCCAGCGACAGATAGTCGTATTCGCTGGAGACGTTGAAGCCCAGCGTGCCGGTGCCGCCGAACGCCGGCTGCGCCCAGTTGCCGGACACGGCGATGCGCGAGTCGCGGAAGGTATCGTCCAGCGGAATCTCGCCGGGCGCGGTCGTGTAGCTGCCCTCACCCGACGGCCGCGTGTATGTCTGCGGCATGGACGATGGCACGGCCCCGCTGGGCGAGGCGCCGGTCAGCGCGTCGTAGACCAGCTTGGCGGACAGCGAACGATCGTTGGTGAACTGCCGGGTGGCGGAAATCACGGGCTCCACCGCGGAGACACGGTCGGTCTCGCTGTAGAACAGGATGGCGGAGTCGATGGACCACTCGCCCGGCTCCGCGGCGTGCAGCAGCCCGGGCAGGCTGAGACAAAGCGCCGCCGCTGACGCACCCGCCGGCCGCCAGCGCCTGGGCGCGGCCTTGGGCCCGGTCTCCAGCAGCGTGTCGGTCGCCGCCGTCAACGCCTCAACAATCGTCTGATGCTTCATCTTCAACCCCTCAGAACCTGCGGGCGCCGTGTCGCCCGATGAAATGCCGTCAGTTACAGCCGCAGCCGCCGCCGCCAAAGCCGCGCCCGCCACTGGCGGACTCCTTCGAGAAATAGATGTGCTCGTCCAAGCCGGTCGTGACCGCGTCACCATCCAGCGCCATCTCGGGTTTCGCGAGCGTGTCGCGCTCCCAGGGCTGAACGGTCACGCAGCCGACCTGACCGGCAAGGCAGACCAGCACGCCGCCGATACGCAGCGCGGGGCCGATGTGTGCAATCAACGTCATTGACTCAACTCCGAGACTTGAACCGTGTTCAGTGCCTGGCGAACCTGCGATTCCAGTTCCGCCTTGTCGCTCTCGCGAAATCCGGTGTGGGAGAACAGCACCTGGCCGTTGCGACCGAGGATGTAGGAACTCGGCATGCCCTTGAGGCCGTATTGCTCGGCCAGCTTGCCGTCGGGATCGAAGCGCACCTCGAATCCGGGCGCCGCTCGCTCCAGAAACTGGTGGGCGGCGTGGCTGTCACTGTCGACGTTCACCGCGACGACCGCCAGCCCGTCCGGACCGAAGCGGTGCTGCAGCGTCGTCATCCATGGAAAACTCGCCTTGCAGGGCGTGCACCAGGAGGCCCAGAAATCGAGGTAGACCACCTGACCGCGAAACTCCGCGGGGTCGAACACCTCGCTGATGCGATCACCGGCGCTGGCGGCCGACGCAACCAGCGTCATGGCGACCATCGAAAACAACGCGGAACGAAATTTCAGGGCTTGCATGTCAAGGTCCTCCGGGACGATGACGGGCAAGCTAGCAACCCCCATGTCGACGCAACGTCGACGTTCGACACGGCAAGCTCGTGGTCCTGAATCCACCACCAAGGAGGGGAGCAAGGCCGTCCGACGCCGCCTCCCGTATGCTCAGCCGATGCGAATCCTGCTCATAGAAGACGATGTCGATCTGGCCGCGAATACCGCGGACTACCTGGAAGCGATGGGCCACACCGTGGACTGCGCCGATCGGGTTCGGCAGGTACCCGGCCTGCTGGAGCAGACACAGCCGGAATTGGTCATTCTCGACCTCATGCTCCCGGACGGCGACGGCATCAGCGTCGCGCAGTCCATCCGTCAAAGCGCCGCCGGCAATCTGCCAATCCTGATGCTCACCGCGCGCGACACCGAGAGTGACAAGCTGAGGGGCTTCAGCGCCGGCGCCGACGACTACCTGATCAAGCCGTTCTCCCTGCCGGAACTGGCCGCGCGGGTGGCCGCGCGGGTGGCGGCGCTGGAGCGGCGGGCCCATGGCGCCTCCGTCAGCCGCAGCCTCCAGGTCGCCGACCTGCATCTGGACCTGGACGCTGGCACGCTGCGGCGCGGCGCGACACCCATCCACCTCAAGCCCGCCGCGTTCCGGTTGCTGGCGCATCTGATGGCCAACACCCACCGCGTCGTGCCCCGCGCCGAGCTGGAGTCACTGCTGTGGGGTGACTCGCCGCCGGACAGCGACCTGCTGCGCACCCACATTCACGCCATCCGCAAGGAAGTGGACACGGCCGGCCGCGAGCCGCTGGTGCACACCTCGCGCGGCGTCGGCTATCGCGTCGGCGAGGCCTGAGCGGCCCGGCCCCGGTTCGTCGCATGCGGCTGCACACGGAAATCCTGCTCTCGATGCTCGGCCTGGGCGCCGTGCTGCTCGTCGTGCTGGGTTCGTCTCTGCTGATCTACTCCGAACGCCTCGAGAACGATTTGCTGTCGAATACCGTGAACGACGAGATCGAGTTCCTGCTGCAACAGCTCAGAACCTCGGTGAACCCCGTGTTGCCGGAAACCGATTCGCTCAAGATCTGGATCGACGCGGAAGATTTCGTCTACGCCCCCGCGCCGTTTCACGATCTCGCGCTGGGTGAACATCACGATGTGACGTATCTGGGCAAGCGCTGGCACATCCTGCGGCGCGACTCCCCCTATGGCCTGCTCACGGCCGCGGTCGATGTCTCGCGCATCGAGGCCCGCGAACATCAGATGCGGGTGCTGCTGGCGCTGACCGCCATCGGCGTCGCGGCGCTGGGCGGGCTGATGGCGGTCTGGCTGTCACGCCGCCTGGCGGCGCCCGTCGCTGCCCTGGCCGGTTCCGTGGACAAGCTCGATCCCCGCCACGCCGAGGCGCTGCATGCCCGTTTCGGCGTCGGCGAACTGGGGACCATCGCCGAGGCCATCGACGGTCTGGTGGAACGGGTGAGACGGATGCTGGAACGCGAGCGATTCTTCACCGCCGCGGTCAGTCACGAAATCCGGACACCGCTGGCGGTGATCCAGTCGTCGCTGGACCTCGCCCAGATTCAGCAACCCGACACCGCATCCAGCCCCGCGATCGCCCGCGCCCAGCGCGCCAGCCAGGGGCTGGGCGATCTGCTCGACAGCCTGTTGTTCCTGGCACGCGAGGACAGCATGCCGACCACGCGGCCCACGGATGTCGCGACCGAGGCGCACGAGGTCATGGCCTTGCTGGAAACCCGCATGCAGGGCGTCGACACCGCGGTGATTGAACAGGCGCCGTGCACGATCGAGGCCGCGCCCAGCCATGTCCGCACCGTGCTGATGAACCTGCTGCGCAACGCCCGACAGCACACGAGCAGCGGCCGGATCACCGTGGAAGTGGACGCCAGCGGCGTGAGCGTCTGCGACACCGGCACGGGCCTGCCCGCCGGCGATTTCGACGAATTGCTCAAGCCCTACGTATCCAGCGACGAGGCGACCACGCAGGAACCCCGCTTCGGGGTCGGCCTTTATATCGTCTCCAGAATCTGCGCCCACTACGGCTGGCGCCTCAGCGCGCAGAACCAGACCCCGATCGGCACCCGTGTTCGTATCGACTTTCCGCCGGGCGACTCCGCCCCCGATCAGACAGCCACCCATGCCTCCTAGATCAGCAACACGCCGGTTCACCCGCCCGCTCCGTCTCTGGCTCGCGCTTTGCGCCTGCCTGCTCGTCGGCACGGCCACGGCCGGCCCCGAACAAACCATGTCGATTGACGATTTCTCGCTGGACGACCACACCGGCGAGGTGATTTATCTCGACTTCTGGGCATCCTGGTGCGAGCCCTGCAAGGCCAGCTTCCGCTGGATGAGCGCCATGCAGCACAAGTACGCCGATCACGGCCTGCGCGTGGTCGCGGTCAACGTGGACAACGACGAGGCGGCCGCGCGCCGGTTCCTGCGCGAGAACGAATCGCGCTTTCTCGTCGTGCTCGACCCGGACGGCAGGATGGCCGAGCGCTACGCCCTGATGGGCATGCCCAGCAGCTATCTGCTGGGCCGTGACGGCGAAGTCCGGCTGTCCCATCGCGGCTTCCTGGAACGGGACACCCCGGTGCTGGAATCCCAGATCCGCGCCGCACTGAACGCCGCCGAGTGACGGGCGCGCCGCGTGGCTGATTTCACTCTGAAGCCGCGGGATGGCGGGCTCTGGCAGGGACTGTTCCACGCCATGGCCAGCCCCTGCGAGGTGCTGATCGACGGCAACGACCGCAAGCTCGCGGCCCGCGTCAGCCGTCTGGTCGTCGACGAGGCCAAGCGCATCGAGGCGCTCTGGAGCCGCTACCTGCGCGGCAACATCATCGACCGCATCAACACCGCCAACGGCGCGGCGGTGCGCGTGGACGAGGAAACCGCGGACATGCTCGACTACGCCGCCCGCCTGTGGACACTGTCAGACGGACGTTTCGACGTCACCGCTGGCGTGCTCCGCCGCGTCTGGCGCTTCGACGGTTCAGACCGGCTCCCGACCGCCGAGGCCGTGGACGCGATTCGCGCGCTGATCGGCTGGGAACGCGTCGAGTGGACCCGGCCCAGACTGCGGCTGGCGCCGGGCATGGAACTGGACTTCGGCGGCATCGGCAAGGAATACGCGGTGGATCGTGCCCTGCGCCGCGTTCGCGACGTGACCGATGTGCCGGTGCTGATCAACTTCGGCGGCGACCTGGTCTGCGACCGCCCGAGAACCAGCGGCGGGGCCTGGCAACTGGGCATCGAGTCCATTGGCGCCGACGCCGCGATCCCGCAGATCGCATTGACGCAAGGCGGGGTCGCGACATCGGGCGATGCGCGTCGCTACCTGCTGCGCGATGGCGTGCGCTACGGCCACATCCTCGACGCCACCACCGGATGGCCCGTCCCCGACGCGCCGCATGCCGTCACCGTGACCGCGAAACACTGCACATTGGCGGGCATGCTCTCGACCCTGGCGATGCTGCAGGGCTCCGATGCCGAGGCGTTCCTGAATGCGCAGGGCGTGCGCTACCACGTGCAGCGCGACGGTCCCGCATCGGCCACCTGATGGCCTCCCATAGCGGGTCGCGGATACTTCGGGCCCGTCCCGAACCCACGCTTGCCGTGCCCCAGCCCCGTTCGCGCGCCCGACGACCTGACCGATGACCAGTCTCGGACCTTTTCCGATCTGGGCCGTGGTGCTCGTCGCCGCCCTGATTCCCGCCTGGCTCGCGGCCCGCCTGTCAGCGCGCGGTCGTCCGGATGTCCAGCCGCGCGTCGTCAGCGGCACCCTGTTCGATGCCCTGTTGCTGGGTCTGCTGGCCGCCCGGGCCGGCTATGTGCTGCGCTGGTGGTCGGAGTACGCGGAGGCACCGATGGCGATCCTCGCCATTGGCGACCGTGGCTTCGCGATGTGGAGCGGCCTGCTCGTCGCCCTCGGCTGGATGCTCTGGAAGACCCGCCTCCGGCCTGCCGCACGCCGCCCCGTCCTGCTGGGCGCCGGCGTCGGTCTGCTCGCGTGGGGCGCGATGACCGGAGCGCTGGCGCTCATCCAACCTGGCGCTACGCCGATGCCGACCATCCCCGTGGTCACGCTGGACGGCAAAGCGACCCGGCTGGACACCGAACGGAGCGGACCGACCGTACTCAATCTGTGGGCGACCTGGTGTCCGCCCTGCATCCGCGAGATGCCGGCGCTGGCCGACGCGCAAGCCCGGTATCCGGAGGTAACCTTCCTGTTCGTCAACCAGGGAGAGGACGCCGGGTCCATCCGGCGCTTCCTGGACCGGCGCGACCTGGCGCTGGACCACGTCCTTCTCGATCCCGGGTCCGGCGCGATGCGGGCACTCGGCGCCCGGGCACTGCCGACCACATTCTTTATCGACGCCGACGGCCAGTTGGTCGACCAGCACATGGGCGAACTCACCCGCGCGCGTCTGGCGGACATCCTCCACCGGCGTCTTGACGCCCGGCCACGCCCGTCATCCTGAGCGACGCGGCCCCGCCGCCGGAATCCAGCGATTAGATGTAGTGACGCAAGCCGGCGGGCACATCGCCCGCGGTCACCGGGGTAACACCCGCCGGCAGCCCGTGCGCATTGAAGGTGTGCCAGAACAACGCGGTCTGGCCGGCGAGCGCGCCGCTGTCCAGGTCGTGGAACAACCCGGCCAGCGCCTTGCCGGAGTAGGCGGTGTCCGCCCGCGCGCCGCTGGCGGCCTGAAAGCGATCGATGGCGACCTTGGTCGCCGATGTCGGCCGCGCGTATTCCTTGCCGAAGAACTCCGTGCGCACGTCGATCCGGCCCAGCGCTCGCGCACAGGCGGCGCGCGAGAAGGCCGCATCCATCGGCTCGAAGCGGCGGCGGGTTTTCTCCACCAGCGCGGCCAGCTTGGCCGGTGTCGCCATCGCCGTGTCGACCACCTGCACCGCGGCGATCCGCGTCTTCATCCCGGCCAGCACCAGACCCAGCGCCAGACCGGCGACGGTGCCCATGCTGCTGTAGGCGACATAGAGGCGATCCGGCTCCGGCAGCAGGCCGGCGGCGACCTGATCACGCAGCTCGTAGGCCGCGTTGATGAAGCCCAGCACGCCGATCGGCGAGGAGCCGCCCGGCGAAATCCAGTACGGCCAGCGGCCCTGCGTCACCAGCAGGCTGGCGCTGTGAGCGATGGCCGCGATGGCGATCCGCGTGGTGCTCGGCGCCGTTCGCAGCGTCGCACCCGCCGCCAGACTCACCGACAGGTTGTCGGCGATGTAGACGGCGTTGACCTGCGGCAGCAGGAATCCGGTCGTGTGCAACCCGAGCTTGTGCCCATGCCAGGCTGTCGCGGCAACGAAATTCGAGCCGGCATAGCCGAATGCCACCAGCTCGCGCCGACCACGCTCGCGCGCATCGGCCAGCAGGAAATCCAGCTTGCGGATCTTGTTGCCGCCATAGTCCGCCGCGGTGAGGTCATCCCGCTTGAGAAACACACCCGGAAGATCGCCCAGCGGCTCCACCGGCGTCTGGCCCTGAAGCAAACCGGCGCGTGGCATCGCCGCCAGCCCCGGGTGAGCGTCGAAGATCGGATACAGCGCGGAATCAGCCATCCGGTTACCGGTGATGTCAGCGGGAAGTTAAGGAAGCACTGATTTATTCACGCCACCAAGACGGAGCCGGTTTTCAGGCGGCAACTTAGCGGTGTGAATAAATCAGTGCTTCCTTAAGTCTGCGTCAGCGCGCGCGATACACCAACCACACCGCATGGATCCCCGATGCAGCAGGCGGGACCGATCGCCTGTCCAAGCAGGCATGAAGACACCTCGCGCACCTTGGGCCACCGGCCTGCGGTTCGAGATCGGCACCGACGGCCGCGTCGCCAGACTGCACAGCGGAATGGGCCCGTCGTTGCGCTATGTCGAAGGCTGCTCCTGAGCTGTATTTACCAGTGACGGTCAGTTTCATCACGATGAACTGAAACAATGGGCTGACACACTACGGGGCTTCGCCCACCTCCCGACCACCATGAGCAAGCCCGACCTTCGCTACCTCCAGGCACTGCAGGAGCAGCGCTTTCGCATCACCCGACGCTCGCTGCTCCAGACCCTGGGCCTGGTGGGCGTGGCTCCGGCGCTCACCCACTGCGGCTCCAGCGACGGCGGCCCGAACAACGGCGACGGCGGCATCCCGCCCACCGATGTCGTGGTCAGCTTCCAGCACGGCGTCGCATCCGGCGACCCCCATGACGATTCCGTCGTGCTGTGGACCCGGGTGACACCGGAAACCGAAGGTCCGGTCGCGGTGAGCTGGCGCATCGCCCGTGATGAGGCGATGACCGATCTGGTCAGCGCCGACACATTCCTGACCAACGCCGATCGCGACTACACGGTCAAGGTGGAGGCCGGCGGGCTCGAACCGTTCACCCAGTACTGGTACCAGTTCCAGGTCGGCGACGTGGTCTCGCCGGTGGGCCGGACCAAGACCGCGCCGGCCGGGGACGCATCGCTGGATCAGGTCCGCTTCGCGTTCACCTCCTGCGCGCTGTACGCAATGGGTTACTTCAACGCGTACCGAGGTCTGGCCAACCGCGACGACATCGATGTCGTGTTCGCGCTGGGCGACTACATCTACGAATACGGTGGCAGCGACCCGCTGGCCATCCCGTTCGCGCTGGGCCGGGCCATGCTGCCGGACCACGAGATCGTGACGCTGGAGGACTATCGGACCCGTCACGCCCAGTACAAGACCGACCCCGATCTCCAGGCCGCGCACGCCGCGCATCCGTGGATTTGCACCTGGGACGATCACGAAACCACGAACAACAGCCACACCACCGGCGCCGACAACCACACCGAAGGTGAGGAAGGCACCTGGACCCAGCGCAAGCATGACGCGATCCAGGCCTATTTCGAGTGGCTGCCGGTGCGTGAAGCCGTCAATCCGAACCGGCATCCGGACCAGCATCTTTACCGCAACATCCGCTATGGCGATCTGGTGGAATTCTTCGTGCTGGACACCCGCCTGGAAGGCCGCGACCCGCAGCCGGCGGATGCCGAGGAAGCCGCCGATCCGGCGCGCCACATGATCAGCCCGACACAGGAAGCCTGGCTGCTCGACGGACTGCGGACCACGCCGGCCAAGTGGAAGATCCTCGCCCAGCAGACGATGATCTCGCAGCTCAACATCGCACCTGGATCACCGTTCTCCCTCGATCCCTGGGACGGCTATGTCGCCCAGCGCAACCGCCTGTTCGACGCCTTCGCCAGCGACGACATCGACAATGTCATCGTCATCACCGGCGACATTCACACCGCGTTCTGCACCGAGCTGACCAAGGACCCGGACGACCGCGACGCCTATACGCCCGGCGAGCGGGGCTCGGTGGGCGTGGAGTTCGTCTGCCCGTCAATCACCACGCAGGGTTTTCCGCCGGCGGTCATCAACCTGTTGCAGCCGTTCAACCGCCATATCCGCTACGCCGAAGGCGCGCTGGACACCGGCCACGGCTACGTCGTCGTCACCGCCACGCCGCAGACCTGCGATGCGGCGTGGATGTACGCGCTGTCGGTGCTCACACCGTTACAGGCGGAGCGTCCCGGTCCGGTCTGGGGCGTGGACGACGGCGATCCCCACGCCCGGCTGCGCAGCCTGTTCTAGACCGCGCCGTCAGGGCGACAGCGCGGTCAGGTCGAAGCCGATGGGCGCCCCCGGCCCCAGCGGCAGACCGAACAGAATCCAGCCCATCACCAGCAGCACGCCGGTGATCAGCATCCACACGGAGTACGGAATCATCATCGCCGTCAACGAACCGATGCCGAAGTCCTTCTGCCAGCGCTGGGCGAAGATCAGCACCAGCGGGAAATAGACCATCAGCGGCGAGATGATGTTGGTGGCCGCGTCACCAACGCGGTAGGTCGCCGTCGCGCCTTCCGGGCTGATGCCCAGCAACAGCAGCATCGGCACCAGCACCGGCGCCAGCAGCGCCCACTTGGCGCTGGCCGAGCCGACGAACAGGTTCAGAAAGGCCGCGAACAGCACGATCAGCCCCAGCGCGATCGGCAGCGGCAGGCCGCTGTGCTCGATCGCCCCGGCGCCGTGCACCGCGGTGATCAGCCCGAGATTCGACCAGTTGAACATCGCGACGAAATGCGCGGCGGCAAAGGCCAGCACCAGGTAGTAGCCCATGTCCTTCATCGCCTCGGACATCATCGCCACCAGATCACGGTGATTCCTGATCGTGCCGGCCGCGGCGCCGTAGGCCCAGCCGGCGGCGAGGAACAGCACGAAGAACCCGGCGACCAGCGAACGGAAGAACGGCGTGGCGGTGACATACCAGGGCTGACCGTCCACGGCCGCCTCGTCGTTGAGCAGCGGCGTGCCGGGGGCGAAGGTCATCACCAGCCACAACAGGCATACACCCAGAATCGCCAGGCCCGCCCAGCGCAGACCCTTGCGCTCGGCGTCGGTCAGCGGCGCATCCTCGTCACCATAGGCCGACTGATCGGGCGACGGCTTCCAGTGTCCCAGCCGAGGTTCGATGACGCGGTCGGTCACGTACCAGATCAC
This sequence comes from uncultured Salinisphaerales bacterium, assembly GCA_937896565.1. Lineage (GTDB taxonomy): Bacteria > Pseudomonadota > Gammaproteobacteria > Nevskiales > OUC007 > Abyssibacter. Next base: position 2,044 of record CALBOV010000398.1, on the reverse strand, counting down.
CGGCAGGTAGATCACCATCAGCGCGGCGATGAAATACCAGTTGCCGGCGATGTTCATCGACCAGCCGGCATCAATTCGCGACGCCTCCATCGAGGCCTCGGTAATCCCGAACAGCAGCGCATCGAGCTGGCCCGGCGTGATGTTGGCCGAGAAGCCGCCCGACACCCCGGCGAACGCGGCCGCGATCCCGGCCATGGGATGCCGCCCCGCCGCCGCGAAGATGATCGCGGCCAGCGGAATCATCACCACGTAGCCGGCATCCGCGGCATGGTTCGACAGCATGGCGACAACAGCCACCACCGGCGTCAGCCAGGCCTTGGGCGCGTTGCGCACGGCCTGACGAATCCCGCTGGCGAACAGACCCGAGCGCTCGGCCACGCCGGCCCCGAGCATCACCACCAGCACGTAGCCCAGCGGATGGAAGTGCGTGAACGTCGCCGGCATCTGCACCCAGAGCTTCTGGATGTTCTCGGCCGACAGCAGGCTCTTGGCCTCGATCAGCAGCGGCGAGCCGTCGGCCAGCGTCTGCGTCGGATGCGCCGCGGTCACACCCACGAGCGCGCAGACCAGCGACACGCCGATCAGCCCCAGGATCAGATAGAAGAAGATGAAGACGGGGTCCGGCAAGCTGTTGCCAACCCGTTCGACATATCCGAGAAACCCCTTCTGCCCCGATGCGGCGTTGGCCTCACTCACCCGAAATCCCCTTTGAAACTGAACCAGTGCGATCAGGCATCAGATCGAATCTGGCCCCGGCAGGCAAGCCGGGGATGGGCGAAACCGCCCGGGTGTCCGCATTTGCGAAACCCGTGCCAGCGCGCGGGAGAGTGCCCCGGATGGCCGCGCCGGCGGCCGTTGCGACCGGGCGATCAGGCGTCAGCGACGAGCGCCCGGATCGCGTCCGGCCATTGGTGGCGATCCATGTGCGCGATGGCGGCCAGTCCATCCACGCGCCGCTCGATGATGCGCAGCGTGTCGCGAAACGCCTCCGCGGCAGCCTCGCCGTCCAGCCTGGACGGATCCTTCAGCCCCCAGTGGACCTTGATGGCCTGCCCGAACCACACCGGGCAGGACTCGCCGGCGGCCGAATCGCACAGCGTGATCACCACATCCGGCGCGAACGCCTCGAAGTCATCCCAGGACTGGCTCTTCAACCCGGTCGTGGAGATGCCCGCCTCCGCCAGGTGGACCAGCGTCAGCGGATGCACCTCGCCGGCCGGCTGGCTGCCGGCGCTGCGTGCCGTCAGCACATCACCCGCGCGGTGATTGGTGACGGCTTCCGACAGAATGCTGCGGCAGCGATTGTGCGTGCAGATGTAGAGAATCTTCATGACCGGGCCAGCCCTCGCTCGTACCAGGGTTTGGTGGCATTGACGATGCGCACCACCGACAACATGACCGGCACCTCGATCAGCACGCCGACCACCGTCGCCAGCGCCGCGCCGGATTCAAAACCGAACAGCGCGATGGCGGCCGCCACGGCCAGCTCGAAGAAATTGCTGGCGCCGATCAGCGCCGACGGCGCCGCCACGCAATGCGCCTCCCCGCTCCAGCGGTTGAGCAGGTAGGCCAGTCCGGAGTTGAAGTACACCTGAATCAGGATGGGCACGGCCAGCAACGCGATGACCAGCGGCTGGCGCACGATCTGCTCGCCCTGAAAGCCGAACAGCAACACCAGCGTGACCAGCAACGCGACCATGGACAGCGGCTGCAGCACCTGGAGCAAGGCCTGCAACCCCGCCTCGCCGCGCGCTGCCAGAACCCGCTTGCGAATCAACTGCGCGAGGATCACCGGCACGACAATGTAAAGCCCCACCGACAGCAGCAGCGTGTCCCAGGGCACGGTGATCGACGCCAGCCCCAGCAGCAGACCGACGATGGGCGCGAACGCGAACACCATGATCACGTCGTTGAGCGCCACCTGGCTGAGCGTGAAGTGCGGCTCCCCGTCGGAGAGATTGCTCCATACGAACACCATCGCCGTGCAGGGCGCCGCCGCCAGCAGGATCAGCCCGGCGATGTACGAGTCGATCTGGTCGGCGGG
>CALBOV010000397.1 GCA_937896565.1 uncultured Salinisphaerales bacterium | reverse complement strand
GCAACCCCGCTGGTGGTGACCGGTGAATCCGGGCAGCTGCGGATCGCGTTGTCCGACGACGGCCGGCTCGACGTGCCATGGCGCTTTCGGGATGCGTTTCCGCGGCCGTGGCGCGCCGCGGCGGGCGAGGCGCAGGCACGCTGATCCGCGGCGGCGGTTGGATGGGCGGGAACGGACCTCTATCATCGCGCGATGACAGACGATCAGACCGGCCGGACCGGGCTCACACCCAATCAGGTTTACCGTCGCCTGCTGGGCTACGCGTTTCCCTACTGGCGGATGTTCGCGCTCGCGATCCTGAGCATGGCGTTGCTTTCAGCGTCGGACGTGGCGCTGACCTGGCTGATGCAGCCGCTGCTGGACGGCAGCTTCGTCGAGCGCGACCCGACGGTGATCCGCTGGATGCCGGTCGCGATTCTCGTCCTGTTTCTCGTGCGCGGCGGCACGCAGCTCACCTCCGCGTACTGCATGGCCTGGGTCGGCCGCTACGTGATCAAGACGATCCGCACCGATTTGTTCGCACAGTACCTGCGCCTGCCGGTGAGTTTCTTCGACCGGGAGGCGGGTGGGCAGCTGATCGCCCGCCTGACCTACCACGTCGACCAGGTCGCCGAGTCGACGACTTCGGCAATCGGCACGGTGATCAAGGACGGCCTGACCGTCATCGGCCTGCTGTGTCTGATCGTCTACATGAACTGGAAGCTGGCGTGCTTCGTCCTCGTCGTCGGGCCGATCATCGCGGTGCTGGTCAGCGTGGTGTCTCGTCGCTTTCGCAAGCTGTCTCGACGCATCCAGCAGTCGATGGGCAACACGGTGCAGGTCGCCGACGAGGTGATCTCCGGGCATCGCGTGGTCAAGGTGTTCGGTGGACAGGATCTGGAGGCCGACCGTTTCGAGCAGGTCAACGAATACAACATGCGCCAGCATCTCAAGATGGTGCTGGCGCGCGGCGGCAGCACGGCGCTGATTCAGTGGATCGCGGCATTCGCGATCTCGGCCATCGTGTTCATCGCGACCACGCAACCGACCATGACGCCTGGCGCATTCGCGGCGTTCATGGGCGGTTTGATCGGTTTGCTGCGCCCATTGCGCAACCTCACCACCGTCAACGAACGCATTCAGCGGGGGATCTCGGCAGCCTCGGACATCTTCGATCTGCTGGATCAGCCGGGAGAGCCGGATTCGGGTGATCGGGTCGCGACCCGTGTGAACGGAGAGTTGCGCTTCGATCACGTCACCCTGCGCTACGGAGAGACCTCGCGCCCGGCGGTGCAGGACGTCAACCTCACGGTTCCGGCCGGTCGGGTTGTTGCTTTCGTCGGCCGTTCCGGCAGCGGGAAGACCAGCCTGCTGTCGCTGATCCCAAGGTTTTACGAGCCGGTCGAAGGGCGGATCTGGCTCGACGAGCAACCGCTCCGCGACTACACGTTGCCCAGCCTGCGACGGCAGATCGCGCTGGTGGATCAGAGCGTGACCCTGTTCAACGCCACGGTCGCGGAAAACATCGCCTACGGCGTCGGTCGGCAGGTGTCGGACGACGAGATCCGGGCGGCGGCCGCGAGCGCGCACGCGCTGGAGTTCATCGAAAAGCTGGAGCACGGACTTGACACCGAGGTCGGCCAGAACGGCGTGTTGCTCTCGGGCGGTCAGCGCCAGCGCATCGCCATCGCCCGCGCCATCCTCAAGGACGCCCCGATCCTGATCCTCGACGAGGCGACATCGGCGCTGGACACGGAATCCGAGCGCAAGATTCAGGCGGCGCTGGACGGTTTGATGCAGGGCCGGACAACGCTGGTGATCGCCCACCGGTTGTCGACCATCCAGAACGCCGATCTGATCGTGGTCATGGATGACGGCCGTGTCGTGGAGCAGGGGACGCACGCCGAGTTGCTCGCCGGGAACGGGGCTTATGCGGCGCTGCACCGGCTCCAGTTCGAGGACGACTGACCGCCCCGTGACGTTGCTCGAACATGCCTGGCAATCCCGTTGGCACCCACTGTCGTGGTTGCTGCTGCCGTTGTCGTGGGTGTTTTCGGGGGTCGCAGCGTTGCGCAGGCTGGGGTTTCGCCGGGGCTGGAAGCCCGTCGTGTCCGCCGCGGTTCCGGTGATTGTCGTTGGCAATCTCAGCGTGGGCGGAGTCGGCAAGACGCCGCTGGTGTTGTGGCTGGCCTCGCGGTTGCGCGACCAGGGATGGCGGGTCGGCATCGTCTCGCGCGGCTACGGGCGCCAGTCCACCGGGTTGCAGCGCGCCGACGCCCACAGCGAGGCGCGCCTGGTCGGGGATGAGCCGCTGCTGTTCGCGCGTGCCGGATTCCCCGTGGCCGTCGCCGAACGCCGGGTGCAGGCGGCGCAAGCACTGGAGCGCGATGTCGACATCGTGATCGCCGACGACGGGTTGCAGCACTACGCCATGGCGCGGGCCGCCGAAATTGTCGTCGTCGATGGCAAGCGGGGGTTCGGCAACGGCCGTGCGCTGCCCGCCGGGCCGCTGCGGGAGCCGGTGTCCCGGCTTGCTTCGGTCGATCTCGTACTGGTCCGCGATGGCGATCCGGAGGACGTCCTGCCGGCGTCGAATGTCGACATGTTTCGTTACGACGTGGAACCGTCGGTGTTGCAATCCCTGGACGGGCGGAACCGCTGCTCGCTGACCGATTGGCGCGGGCGGCGTGTTCACGCCGTCGCGGGGATCGGTTTTCCGGAGCGTTTCTTTGCCGCCCTGGAGGCGGTCGGTTTGCGGGTGATTCCGCATGCCTTCGCCGATCATCATGATTTTCGCGTGGATGATCTTGCATTCGGCGATGATCTGCCGGTTCTGATGACCGGCAAGGACGCCGTAAAATGTCGTGGTTTCGCGCAAGCGGACTGGTGGGTCGTCGATGTTGCCGTGCACACCGGTCCGGCGCTGGACGCGGCGATCGATCGTCTGACACGGCGTGTTCTCGGCGCTGGCAATGGCACCACCGAATCACTCGGAGAATAGCGTTGGATAACAAATTGTTGGATCTGCTGGTCTGCCCCGTCTCCAAGGCGCCGCTGAGGCTGAGCGAGGACGGCAAGGAACTGATCTGCGACGCCAGCCGACTGGCGTACCCCATTCGTGACGGCATTCCGGTGATGCTGGAGTCCGAGGCCCGCGAGCTCGATCCCGAAGAATGAGCGAATCCTTTGCGGTCGTCGTTCCGGCGCGCTACGGCTCCGAGCGGTTTCCGGCCAAGGTGCTGGCCGACCTCGGCGGGCTGCCGCTCGTGGCGCACACGGCGCGGGCGGCGGAGGCGAGCGGTGCGGCGACGGTCATCGTCGCCACCGACGATGCACGTGTCGTCGATGCGCTGACGCCGCTGGGGCTGCGCTGCGAATTGACATCCGTGGACCACACTTCCGGGACCGATCGGGTCCACGAGGTGGCGCGGCGTCTGGCGTGGACCGACGACCAGATCGTGGTGAATCTGCAGGGCGACGAGCCCCTGATGCCCCCGGCGGTGATCCGGGCCTGCGTCGATGCGCTGGCCGCCGACCGGGCCGCGGACATCGCCACGCCGGTGCACGCGATCACCGATGACCGGGACTACCGGTCACCGCATGTGGTCAAGGTGGTCATGGATGCGAGCGGGCGTGCACGCTGCTTCAGTCGGGCGCCGATTCCGGCCGACCGCGCGGCATTGCTGCGGGGAGAGGCGACCTTGCCGCCGTGCGGCGCCTGGCGTCACATCGGTCTCTATGCGTACCGCTGCTCCAGTCTCGGCCGGCTGGCGCAACTTCCCGTCGCGCCGACCGAACAGGCCGAGTCGCTGGAGCAACTGCGCGCGCTGTGGAACGGCATGCAGATCCAGGCCGTACCGGTTGATCAACCGCCTCCGACCGGTGTCGATACCCCGGAGGATCTTCGCCGCATTCAGGCGTTGTTCGAATCCTGAGACGCGCTGAGGCGCTGGTACAGCGCGGGATCTGACTCCGCGGTCACGAGCCGCGTTTCCGGTACGCGGCGTCGTGCGTCTCCGAACTGGTCGGGCTGAATGACCGACCCGCCGGTGGTTGCCTGGAGGACCCAGGTGTCCTGATCGGCCAGATATTCCACCACCCGCCAGCGCTGGCCCCGATCGTCGAGTTCCCGGCCGAGCATGGCCGGCGCCGCCGTTACTCGCTTCCCGAGCTGGGCGGCTTGGGCGTCGGCGGGGTGATGGTCTCGACCTGTTTCACCTTCGGCTCGGGCTTCGGCTCGGGCTTCGGCTCAGGCTT
>CALBOV010000396.1 GCA_937896565.1 uncultured Salinisphaerales bacterium | reverse complement strand
TGCGCCTAGGCTGACGGTGAAGCCGGCCGGCAGCGATGGCGCGCGCGCATCACCTTCTTTCGGCGCGCCGAACCAGGCAACCTCGACGATGCGCCAGCAATAAACAACCGCCAGCAGGGAACTGACCAGCAACGCGACGATGGGCACCCAGGCCGATTCCGCGAGCAATGCCTGCAACAGCGCCCATTTGCTGACGAAACCCGCGGTGCCGGGCACGCCGATCAGCCCGAGCAGGCCAATCAGCAGGGCCGCGAACAACAACGGCTGGCGGGTCGGCATGCCCGACACATTGTCGACGGCACTGCCGCCCAGCCGCCAGACCATCGCGGCGGCGATGACGAACAGTCCGCACTTGATCACACCGTGATTGACCATGTGCAGCACCGCTGCGCCAGCGCCGTCGGCCGTGCCCAGCGCGATGCCGAGAATGATGTAGCCGATCTGGGCGAGGCTGGACCAAGCCAGCAACTGCTTGAAGTCGCTCTGGTAGATCGCGACCGCGGAGCCGACGATCATCGCGATGCAGGCCAGCCACATCAGGATGGTGCCGATGGGCAAAGTCGCGAACACCACGACCGGACCGAGCACGGTAGTGGCGAACCGGAGTAGGGTGTAAGCGGCGACCTTGGTGGCGGTGGCCGCCATGAACGCGGTGACCGCGGACGGGGCCTCCGCATAGGCGGCAGGCAGCCACGCGTGTAGCGGGAACAGTGCGATCTTGATCGCCAGGCCGATGACGATGAACGCGGAGGCCGCGATCAGTACGCGATTGCCGAAACCGGTGGTCAGCGAGCCGGCGAGGTCCGCCATGTTGAGGGTGCCGGTGATGGCGTACAGCAGTCCGACGCCGGTCAGGAAGAACGTGCCTCCGACGGTGCCCATGACCAGATAGCGGAAGCTTGCCATCAGCGCGCGGCGCGACCTGCCCATGGCGATCAGCGCGTAGCCAGACAAGGATGAGATCTCCAGGAACACGAACACGTTGAACGCATCACCGGTCGCGGTCATGCCCAGCAGGCCGGTCATGCAAAGGGCCAGACAGGCGTAGAACAGATAAATCCTCGGCTCGGAGATCTCGCGCTGGACCGATGCTCTGGCCATCGGCGCGACCAGCAGGCCGATGCCGCTGACCAGGCACAGCACGATCGCGTTGAGCAGGTCGACGCGGTACTCGATGCCGAATGGCGGCTCCCAGCCACCAAGAAACGCCTGCAACACGCCGTGCTCCCGCACCAGCAGCAGGCAGCGGACGGCGAGGGCGAAACTGCCCGCCGCCGAAGCCGCGTAAAGCGCCCAGGCGGCCGTGGAGTGGCGCACCAGAACGATCAGCGGAGCGATCAGCAGCGGGATCAGCACCACCAGGACGGGGAGTTGCGTATTCACGCCTGTCCGCTCTCCCGTTGCTCCTGCTTCACGGCCTCGTGTTCTTCAATGGTGTGGTAGGCCTCGTGGATACGGACGACGAGCGCCAGCCCGACGGCCGTCGTCGCCACGCCGACGACAATCGCGGTCAGGATCAGCACGTGTGGCAGCGGGTTGGAGTACACCGCGCCCTCACCGGCGAGAATCGGCGCCGTGCCGCCCTCGATCTTGCCCAGACTGATGAACATCAGGAACACCGAGGTCTGGAACATCGACAGGCCCAGCAGCTTCTTGACGAGGTTGCCATGCGCCATGACCGTGTACAGCCCGATCATCATCAGCAGCACGACCACCCAGTAGTTGTAGTGCGCCAGGATCATCGGCGGCCTCGTCCCGCGAAGCTGTAGAACAGCATCAGCATGACCGATGCGACGGTGATGCCCACACCCAGTTCCACCAGCAGAATGCCCAGGTGCTGGCCATGGCTGGGGTGCTCCGGGTCGATGGCGCTGTAGTCCAGAAAGGCGCGGTCCGACAGCAGGCTGAACACGCCGACGCCGGCATAGAGGAGCACGCCCAGGGGCGCCAGCCGGCGCACCACCGGGGGCGGCAGGACCTGACGTGCCGCCGACAGCCCGAACACCAGCGCGTAGAGAATGATGCCGGAGGCGAAGATCACGCCGGCCTGAAAGCCGCCGCCCGGTCCGTAGTCACCATGAAACTGCACGTACAGCGCGAACAGCAGGATCATCGGCACCAGCATCTTGGCGATGACCCGCAGGACCACGTGCTCCTGTTGCAACGCCCTCATGACTCGTCCTCCGCGCGCTCGCGGCTGCAGCGTCCCAGCAGCATCAGCACCGCGATGCCGGCCGTGAACACGACGACGACCTCGCCCAGCGTGTCGAACCCGCGGTAGCTGGCCAGCAGCGTGGTGACCATGTTGGGGATGCCCACTTCCTCGTGCGTGGTCTCGACGTAGCGCTCGGTGATCGGATCGGTCTGCACTGGCGTGTCCGCGGCGCCGAAGGGCGGCATGTCGGACAGCGCGACCAGCAGCACGCCACCGCAGGCGACCGCCACCAGCAGGGCCGGCACGCGCTTCTGGTGTGGCGCGGCATGCTCGCGTGAACGGGTGAGGCCGAAGGTCGCCAGGAACAGCACCGTCGTCATCCCGGCGCCGACGGCCGCTTCGGTGAAGGCGACGTCGACGGCGTCCAGCAACACGAAGACACTCGCGCTGAGCAGGCTGTAGATGCCGCTGAGCATGGCCACGGCAAACAGTCCGCGCAGCCGCGCGATCGCCAGGCCGGTCACTACCAGACAGGCGAGCAGGAACACATTGAGCGCATCGAACGCCAGCGCGCTCATGCCGCGGTCCTCGGAGGACGGCGGCCGGCCTGACGCCGGCCGAGCAGCGGCTTGTAGCCGTCGGCCAGCGCTGCCTGGGCGAGTGCGTGCGAGGCCGTCGGGCTGGTCAGCACCAGAAAGCCGATGATCAGCAGCAGGCGCACGGCGACCGTCCAGTCCGGCGCCTGCAACAGCAGGCCCAGCAGAATCATCGACGCGCCCACCGTGTCGGTCATTCCGGCCGCATGAGAGCGCGTGAACACGTCGGGCATGCGGAACAGGCCGATGCCACTGATGACGCAGAACGCGCCACCGGCCAGCAGCAAGCACCAGGAGAGGCCGTCGATGACGAAGGTCATAGGTCGTCGTGCTCCCCGGCGCCGTCGATCCAGCCCAGCTCGCCGTAATGCATGAGTTTCAGCACGGCGACCGTGCCGATGAAGTTGATCAGCGCATAGACCAGGCCGATATCCAGAAACTCGGGTCGGCCGAACAGGAAGCCGGCAACCGCGATGAACAGCACGGTCTTGGTCCCGAACACGTTCAACGCAAGGATGCGGTCGTAGACCGTGGGTCCAAGCAGGGCGCGCGCCAGCGCAAGCGCCATGGTGGTTGCCACCGCGAGCATGGCCGCCGCGAACATCACGAGCCGGTATCCAGTTGGCGCACGCGCGTGGCGAAGCGGCCGGTTTCCAGCTCGTCGATGAAGGCCTCGTCGATGCTGTGCACGTCGATGGTCCTGTCATCAACGCGGACCGACAGCGTGCCGGGCGTGAGCGTGATGGAATTCGCCAGGATGGTTTCGCCCATGCTGGTCGACTGACCGTGGGCGATCGGACGAAAGTCCGGGTTCAGCGACTGCGGACCGCGCAGCACTCGAATCGAGACCTTGATGGAGGACAGGATGATTTCCTTGGTCAACCACAG
>CALBOV010000395.1 GCA_937896565.1 uncultured Salinisphaerales bacterium | reverse complement strand
TCCTCGCTAGCCGGAAACGACACCTCGACGATGAGCTTGTCCAGCCGGGGCAGCGTGTTCAACGCCGTCCAGAAGGAGTCATTGGTCGCGGTATCGCCGGAAAACGCGAAGGTCGAACGGCCGTCCTGCACGACATAGCCGACGGCGGGCACGGTGTGCTGCACGGCGATCGGCGTCAGGCGCAGGCCGTCTACGTTCACCGACCGACCCTGCTCGACCCGGGCGAAGCGCATCGTCGGCTCCTCCTCGCTGGGCAGCTTGGAGAAATCGGGCCACAACGCCCAGTTGAACAGGTGGTTGCGGAGCACATCGAGCGTGGAGTCGGTGCCGTGGAGCGTCACGCCGGAGCCTTCGGCGTCATAGACGACATCCATCAGAAACGCGGCACCGGCGACATGATCCAGATGCGCGTGGGTGAAGAAGATGTGGCGCACGGCTTCCATGGCCGCGGGCGACAGATCGCAGACACCGGTGCCCGCATCCAGCAATGTCGTCCCGTTCACCAGAAACGACGTTGTCCGAAGACCGGGCCCCACTCCGCCGTTGCAGCCAAGCACCTTGATGTTCATCCCGTGTCTCTGCCGGACCGTGCCCGGATGCTAGCACAGGGCTTCCGGCCGCCTGTGCCGAGTCGGGCGGGCCTGTGCCATCATTCGATCCTCCACTTCGATCCACCATCTCCCGCCGTTCATGGATACCCTGCTTACCGTGCTCGCACTGATCGCGTACGTGATCGCGGCGATCGGTTCGTCCGGCGAAAACCTGAAGCCGTCACAGCTGGTGGCCGGCAGCGTCGGCGTGCTGCTGCACGGCGGGTATCTGCTGATGCCGCTGCTCGGCGGAGACGGCATCCATCTCGGTATCGCGTCGGCACTGTCGCTGGTCACCTGGCAGTCCGCGCTGATGCTGTTGCTGTTCGCGGCAAGGGAGCCGGTGGGCGGCATCGCCCGCTGGGTTTTCCTGGCGGCTCCGGCGGGCCTGCTGATCGACTGGCTGGCACCGGGCAGTGCTCCGAACGTGGTGCTCGACAGCTGGCTGCTGACCGCGCATGTGGTCTGCTCCGCGCTGGCCTACGGCGTGCTCACCCTCGCGGCCATGCAAGCCATCGCGCTGTGGGTGCGCAATCGCGGACTGCACGATCATCCCGGTGAACCGACGCGCCTGGCCGCCGTGCCCTTGCAGACCATGGAGCGCATTCTGTTCCAGATGATCGGGCTCGGCTTCTCGTTGCTGACGCTGAGCCTGGCCAGCGGCCTGGTGGTCACGCGGGATGTCATGGGCCAGCATCTGGCGCACAAGCTGGTGTTCACCGTGGTTGCCTGGGCCGTATTCGCGGCACTGCTGGCGGGGCGCTGGCGGCTCGGTTGGCGCGGCAGAACGGCCATCCGCTGGATGGGCACGGGGTATGCGGTGCTGGGCATGGCCTACTTCGGATCCAAGTGGGTTCTGGAGTCGCTGATGCACACACACTGGGGATGAACGCACCGGGTTGACTTGACAGCACGCATCCGGATTTTCAATTCTGCCTGTCGGGTGCTTTTGCTAGCTCATGCGCATCGGCCGCGTGCGTGAGCTAGCGAAAGAATTCAAGGTCGATTGGGCGAGGCCCCTACGCGTTGGACGACATTCCGTTAACGGTCCTGTTCGGACTGCTGGCAGCACTGCTGGTGTTGTCGGCGTTCTTTTCGGGTTCCGAAACTGCGCTGATGACGGCGAACCGCTACCGGTTGCGCCACCTCGCCAAATCGGGTCACCGTGGCGCCGCCCTGGCCAACCGGCTGCTGGAGCGTCCTGATCGCCTGATTGGCGTGATCCTGCTCGGCAACAACCTCGTCAATATCGGCGCCTCGGCCATCGCCACCGTGATCGGGCTGCGCCTGTACGGCGATGCCGGCATCGCCGTCGCCACGGGCTCGCTGACGTTGCTGGTGCTGATCTTCTCTGAGGTCACGCCCAAGACCCTGGCAGCGCTGCATCCGGAGCGCATCGCCTTCCCCGCCAGCTATGTCTACTGGCCGCTGCTCAAGCTGGTCTACCCGTTCGTGTGGCTGATCAACCTGATCGCCAACGGCGTGCTGCGGCTGATCGGGGTGACGCCGGAAGACGCGGCGATGCACAGCCTGTCCTCGGAGGAACTGCGCACGGTGGTGGCGGAAACCGGGGCGATGATTCCGCAGCGACATCAGCGCATGCTGCTGTCCATCCTCGACCTGGAAAAGGCCACAGTCGAGGACATCATGGTGCCGCGCAACGAAATCGTTGGCCTGGACATCTCCGATCCGCTGGACAAGATCATCGACGAATTGAGTCGCAGCCAGCACACGCGCCTGCCGCTGTTCGACGGTTCGGTCGAGGAATTGAAGGGTGTGGTGCATCTGCGCCGGGTGATTTCCGCGGCCACCGAGGGCACGCTCACCCACGACACGCTGCTGTCGCTGGCGCGCGAACCGTACTTCATTCCCGAGGGCACGCCGCTGAACCAGCAGCTGCTGAACTTCCAGAACCAGAAGCGCCGGATCGGCTTCGTCGTCGACGAGTACGGTGACATCCAGGGACTGGTGACGCTGGAGGACATCCTCGAGGAGATCGTCGGCGAGTTCACCACCGATCCGGCGACGCGGATGAAGAACGTTTACCTGGACGCAGACGGCACCTATCTGGTCGACGGCAGCGTAACCGTCCGCAGCCTCAATCGAACCATGGGCTGGAAACTGCCGGTGGGCACGGCGCGCACGCTCAACGGCGTGATCCTCGAACAACTGGAAGACATCCCCAAGCCCGGGACGACTCTCAAGCTGCGTCAGTACGTGCTGGAGATCGCGCAAACCAAGGCGAACGCGGTGAAGATGGTCCGCATCCGCCCGCCCGGCGTCACGCCAACGACCAGCTCCTGAGCGGTCCGGCGCGGTCTACAGGGCGTCCAGCGCCTCGGACAGCCGCCTCACGCCAACCACCTCGATGCCGTCGACCGCGCCCGCGCGGGGGCGGTTCGCCGCCGGAACAATCGCGCGCTTGAACCCGTGCTTGGCGGCCTCGCGGATGCGGTCCTCACCCCCGGGCACCGGACGGATCTCCCCGGACAGGCCGACCTCGCCGAACACCACCCAGTCATGCGGCACCGGCCGGTCCCGGAAGCTGGACAGTGCGGCCAGCAAGACCGCGAGATCGGCGGCCGTCTCGGTGACGCGAACACCGCCGACGATGTTCACGAACACGTCCTGATCGGCCATCGCGATGCCACAGTGGCGGTGCAGAACGGCCAGCAGCATCGCCACCCGCTGGCCGTCCAGGCCCACGGCGACGCGGCGCGGATTGCTCAGATGCGAGTTGTCCACCAGGGCCTGGCATTCAACCAGTAACGGACGCGTGCCTTCACGGGTCACCAGCACGGCGCTGCCCGGCACCGGCTGGGTGTCGCGGGTCAGGAAGATCGCCGACGGATTGCTGACCGGCTTGAGTCCGGTCTCGGTCATTGCGAAGATGCCCAGCTCGTTAACCGCGCCGAAACGGTTCTTCACCGCGCGGATCAGGCGGTAACGACTGCCCTGGTCGCTTTCGAAATAAAGCACCGTGTCGACCATGTGTTCGAGCACGCGCGGCCCGCCGATCGCGCCCTCCTTGGTCACGTGACCGACCAGAAACACGGTCGTCCCGGTCTGCTTGGCGAAACGCACCAGCCGCGCCGCCGATTCGCGCACCTGCGAGACCGAGCCAGGGGCGGAATCCAGCGCGTCGGTCCACATGGTCTGGATCGAGTCGATCACCATGACCCGGGGCTTGAGCCGCTGCGCCTGATCAAGAATCGCCTCGACCTGTGTATCGGCCAGCAGCGGCAGTGTCGTGTCACCCGCGCCGAGACGACCGGCCCGCATCGACACCTGGGACAACGACTCCTCGCCGGTGACGTACATCGACGGCTGCGTGGCGTGAATGGCGCAGAGCAGTTGCAGCAGCAGCGTGGACTTGCCGATGCCGGGGTCGCCACCGAGCAGATTCACCGATCCGGCCACCAGCCCGCCGCCGAGCACGCGATCCAGCTCGGTCAGGCCGGTGGGCGTGCGGGCCATCGCATCCTGCTCGACCTCGTTGAGCGGCTTGAGCGCGGTGGTGCCGGCATAGCCGCCGGCCCGGCTGCTCCGGCGACCGGACGATGGCGGTTCGCCGGGCGCCTCGACCAGCGTGTTCCACTCTCCGCAGGCGGCACATTGACCGGCCCACTTCGGCGACTCGGCCCCGCAGGACTGACAGAAGAATCGGGTTTGGGATTTGGCCATTCGAATCGGGTTGTGGCCGCCCGCCCGCAGACTCGCCTTCGCAAGCCCGGCCGGCACGGCGGCAGGATGAATCGCAGAGGCCGCAGACAGCGTCACAGTCCCCCGCTTCGGGTGGAGTGAACTGACTGGTGTTCTCTGGGTGAGCCTCCTAGACTGCACCAGATCAACGCGCAAGGGGAGTGCGTGCTTTGAAGCGCAACATTCTGGGGTCGGATACCGCGTTCGGCCTGATCATGACCGTGGTATTCGCGATCCTCGCCTACGGCGTCTGGGGCTCGGTGTTCCAGGGACTGGAACGCTGGGGCTACGATCTCGGTGTCCGTGCATCGGACAAGCCGCCCAGCGACCGGGTCGCCGTCGTGGCCATCGACGACGCCAGCATCGCCAATCTCGGCCGCTGGCCCTGGCCCCGCGATCTGCATGCCGAGATGATCAAGACGCTGGCCCAGGGTGGCGCCAAGGGCATTGGCAGCACGGTGCTTTATTCCGAGGCCCAGCGCGACGCCGGACTCGCCTACATCGATGCGCTGGTCGAATCGTTCATGCAGTCCTCGCTGGTCAATCAGGTCCCGCAGGATGTCGCCGGTCTGCGCGCCGAGATCGACAAGCTGCAACCCGGCGGGCGCAACCAGGACGCGGTGACCGCGCTGCAATCGATTAACCGCGAGTCGGCGCTGACCAACACGCTCAACCAGGACATCGAGAACATCGCCGTGCAGTTCCTGCAGGCGCAGGATGCCCTGCACACCGACGCCAAGCTGGGAGCGGCGTTCCGCGACGCCGGCAACGTCGTCCAGGCGATGCTGTTCCAGCTCGGCCAACCGCAGGGGCGTCCCGACCAGCCGCTGCCGGACTACGTGCAGGCGCAAGCATTGACCAACGTCGTCGGCGGTGACGTCTCGCCGATTCCGACGCTGTCCGGCCTGTCGCCGATTCCGGCGATCGGCGAATCCGCGGCCGCGATCGGGCATCTGAGTCTCACCGCCGACGTCGACGGCGCGCAGCGCTACGAGCCGCTGGTGCTGGAGCATTTCGGCACCTACTACCCGTCACTGCCGCTGATGCTCGCCGCACGCGCGCTGAACCTGGAGGCCGGCGACATCGAGGTACGGCTGGGCGAAGGCGTCCGGCTCGGCGGCCTGCAGATCGACACGACGCCCGACCTGCGCATGTACAACTATTTCTACGGCGAACAGAACGGTGCGCCGCCCTTCCCCGTCGACTCGTTCTTCGACGTGCTGGTCGGCAACATTCCGCCGAACAAGTACAAGGACAAGCTGGTGCTGATCGGGGCGTCGGCGGCGGGCATCGGCGACAGCATCGCCACCCCGGTTTCCGCGCACATGGCACCGGTCGTATCGCTGGCGCACACCGTGTCCAGCATTCTCGAGGAACATTTCTTCGTCCGTCCGAACTGGGCCGCCTGGGCCGGCCTCGGCGCGTTTCTCGCCGCCGCGATCTGGCTGGTCTTCGGCCTGCCGCGCGTGGGCGCTGGCGTCTCGGCGGGCATTACGCTGGTGCTCGCGCTGGGCCTGTTCATCGCCGAGTTCGTGCTGATGGTCACCCAGTCCATGTGGGTCCCGCTGCTGATCCCGGTGGTGTTCCTCGTGCTCGGGCACGTCGCGATGACGGTCAAGCGGCTGCGGGTCACCGAACGGCTCAAGGTCGCCTCGGAACTGGAAGGCGCCGAGTCCAACAAGATGCTGGGTCTGGCCTTCCAGGGCCAGGGTCAGCTGGACATGGCTTTCGACAAGTTTCGCAAGTGCCCGATCGACGACAGCCTGCTGGATGTGCTGTACAACCTCGGGCTGGACTACGAGCGCAAGCGTTCGTTCGGCAAGGCGCATGCGGTGTACCAGTACATGGCCCAGCACCAGCCGAATTTCCGCGATCTCCAGGACAAGCTCAAGCGCGCCAAGCAGTTGGAGGAGACCGTCATTCTCGGCGGCGGCTCCGGTGGCGCCGGCGCCACGCTGATCACCGGTGGCGACGACATGGAAAAGCCCATGCTCGGCCGCTACGAGGTGATCAAGGAACTGGGCAAGGGCGCGATGGGCACGGTTTATCTGGGCAAGGATCCCAAGATCGGCCGCACCGTCGCCATCAAGACCATGGCCTTGCAGCAGGAATTCGAGGAAGACGAGCTGGAAGACGTGAAGGCACGGTTCTTCCGCGAGGCGGAGACCGCAGGCCGGCTGGCGCATCCGAACATCGTCACCATCTTCGACGCTGGCGAGGAGCACGATCTCGCCTACATCGCGATGGAGTTCATCAAGGGCTACGACCTGACGCGGCACACCAAGTCCGCCAGCCTGCTGCCGGTTCCCGACGTGATCAAGCTGGTCGCCGACGCCGCCGACGCTCTGGACTACGCCCACAACCAGAACATCGTTCACCGCGATATCAAGCCGGCCAACCTGATGTGGCTGCCGGACGACCACGTGATCAAGGTGACCGACTTCGGCATCGCCCGTATCACCGACGCATCCAAGACCAAGACCGGCATGGTGCTGGGCACGCCCTCCTACATGTCTCCGGAACAATTGTCCGGGCGCAAGGTCGACGGGCGTTCCGACATCTTTTCGCTGACCGTGACGCTTTATCAGTTGCTCACCGGGCAGTTGCCGTTCCAAGCGGATTCCATGGCCACCCTGATGTACAAGATCGCCAACGACCCGCACGCGCCCGTCGCCACGCTGCGACCGGATCTGCCCGAAGGCATCGAGTCGATCCTGGAAGCCGGTTTGCAGAAGGAATTCGAGAAGCGCTATGCGCGGGCCGCGGAGCTGGCCCAGGCCCTGCGGGCGCTCTCGGTAGCTCACTGATGCCCAGCGGCCTTCGAGGCGCGATCGACTTCGCGATGGAGTCGGATGTCGGTCGCGTTCGTAGCAACAACGAGGACGCCATCGGCGCCGATGAGGATCTCGGCCTGCTGATCCTCGCGGACGGCATGGGCGGCTACAAGGCCGGGGAGATCGCCAGCGGCATGACCGTGGCCAGCGTGCTGGAAACCGTGCGCAAGCAGCTCCCGTCATTGCGCTCGGACGACCGCGAAGAGGATCACTCGCCGCAGGCCCTGCTGCTGCGCGAGGCGCTGGAGGCCGCCCACACCTCGGTCTATCACGTCTCCCGCTCGCAGAAGCAGTGCGAAGGCATGGGCACCACGGCCGTCGTGCTGCTGTTTCGCGACGATTGCATCGCCGTCGCCAGCGTCGGGGACTCGCGCCTCTATCGCCTGCGCGATCGGGAAATCCAGCAAATCACCCATGACCATTCGCTGGTGCAGGAGCTGATCGACCGCGGCTTTTATACACAGGAGGAAGCCGAGCAGAAGGTGGCTCGCAACATCGTCACCCGTGCTCTGGGCATCGAGCCGGAAATCCAGGTGGACCTGATCGAGGAGCCGGCGGAAGTCGGCGACATCTATCTGATGTGTTCGGACGGTCTCAGCGACCTCGTGGAGTCCGAGAAGATCCGCTTAACCCTGCTCCAGTTTGCTGATAACCTCGAAAATGCCGCCGCCGAGCTCGTTCGGCAGGCCAACATGGCTGGCGGCAAGGACAACGTTTCAGTGGTGGTGGCACGCGTGAACCGGCCATTCGCGGAAAGGCGAAGCTGGCTGGACCGCGTGAAAAGCTGGCTATGACGGGCTGCATCGCGCCCGGGGGACATCCGGACCGGGTCGACCGCGTCTGACAGGCAGGGAGAGAGGCGCTAGGCCATGAGCAAACTGATCGTCACCGACGGCAACGACGTGCTGGACACGGTGGAACTGACACCGGAGCGCATCACCATCGGCCGCCACCCCGACAACAGCGTCCAGCTGGACGACCGCGCCGTCAGCGGCCATCACGCGGTGATCGTCAACATCATGTCCGAGTCCTTTCTCGAGGATCTGGACAGCACCAACGGAACGCTGGTCAACGGTCGCAGAATCGCCAAGCACCCGTTGTCTCACGGCGATGTCATCACGCTGGGGCATCACACGCTGAAATACGAATCCGACGTCCAGATCGACGAGGACGCGCTGGAGCAGACGATGATCCTGCGTCCGGGCCAGATCGCCGCGGCGGCGGGCGAACCCCTGGGGTCGGTCACCGCCGCCCCGCCGCCGGCGGAAAAACCGCAGGTGGGAAC
>CALBOV010000394.1 GCA_937896565.1 uncultured Salinisphaerales bacterium | reverse complement strand
GTGATCATCGTGCCCTCGCTGGACAACGAGGCCGCCGCCAAGCTGTTCCCGGAAGGCTGGGACGAGAAGAAACCCTATCTGCGGATGGTGAAGCAGCCGAAAAAGAGCTGATGCGCCAGGGCCTCGCGCCCTTTCGCGGGCCGGGCCCGCTCCCACATTGTGCGGAACCGGCTGGACAGGGCGCGGGAATCCCGGTGTAATAGCCGCCGTTCGCGGGTGTAGTTCAATGGTAGAACGGCAGCTTCCCAAGCTGCATACGTGGGTTCGATTCCCATCACCCGCTCCAATGATCTGCCGCGTTCCGCGTTGCCGGTCCGCGCAAGAAAAAGGCCGCTTTCAGCGGCCTTTTTTCGTTGCGATACGCGGAGACTACTGGCTGTTGAAGAACGCCCAGGCCTCGCGGGCGCCCTCGATATCCCGGTTCTGACGTCCGAAGACCGGAATGAAGACCGACGCCGTAGCGAAATCGTGATCCTGGCTGGGGATGTAATGCCCGCCTCCGTTGACGATGTAGTGCCAGACGGGCGCGGTGCCCTCCGCCTTGCTGGAAGCGGCTCCGTACTTGATGAGCGTGATGGTGCTGCCGTCGTCCGGATTGCTGTCCGGCAGGTCGCCGGCTTCGACCGGCGTGTCGCCAGTGCCGTTCACCGAACGCCAGAACGCGACTGTTTCGTCGGTGCCCGTCTGCGAGGTAATGGTGCCCGTGAGTGCGCTGGCGATCAGTACGGGGTCCATGGTTCCGTTGACGATCATCGTCGGTACCGCGTGCGTGGGTTCGCCGCATTCCGAGCCGATTTCCAGCGTGGCCGAGAAGGCGGCGATGCCGGCAATGCGCTCGGACAACTCGATGGCGACACGGTAGGAGAACTTGCCACCGTTGGAACCGCCGGTCGTGTAGATGCGGTTTTCATCGATGCCTGCGTCGACCAGCGCGTCGAGCAGGATTTTGACGAACGCGATGTCGTCGGACTGTCCGGAGATCGGCGACGAGCCGCAGTTGTTCCAGGTTTGCTGTTCGCCTTCGGGTGAGCCGGTGATCAGGTTCGACCCATTCGGTGCGACCAGAACCACGCCTTCCTCTTCGGCGATTTCCAGCCATTCCAGGTTGGCGCCGCCCTGATTGCTGAAGGGCGTGTCTGAGTTCTGAGTGGTGCCGTGGAAGATGATCACGGCCGGCAGACCCGCGAACTTGCGGGTGGACTTGCTGGATGCCGAGCTGGGTGCGTAGATCACGAACGAGCGTTCTTCGCCGTCGACCATCACGGTCTTGGTGGTCGGCGTTCCGGGCTCGACCTCGCCGATCGGATCCGGGTCATTGGGGTCGTTCGGGTCCGGATCAGGTTCGCCGGCAACCGGCTCGCCGCCACCACTGCTGCCGCATGCGGCCAACATGGTGATCGAAAAAAACGCGCAGAGCAGGGCGTAAAGGCCGGCGCGAAGGGCACGGATAGTCATCAAGCTTCCCCCAGGTACAGTCGCGGGACAGGTCGTCACGTACCCGCCATTGCACCATCGTGGATATAGGGAGGCCATCGCGCACCATATGCGTGACCGTGTCAGGTGCGCACTGAAAGCGCTGTAGGGGATTTCCTACAAGTCGTTCAGCGGGGTCGGGTTGGCGAGGAGAAAACCTTGCTGATATGTCACGCCGAGTTCGAGTAGGGCGGTGGCCTGGTCGGGCGTTTCGACGCCTTCCGCAATGGTTTCGATGCCAAGCTCGCGGGCGATGTTGACCTGGGCTTCGACCAGCGCCCGGTCCACCGGGCTTTCCGAGCAGGCCTGTACGAAACGCTTGTCGATCTTGAGCAGATCCACCGGAAGATCGCGGAGGTAGGCGAACGACGACATGCCGGTGCCGAAGTCATCCAGTGCGAAGCGGCAGCCCAGTTTCTTGAGTGCCTTGATGAATCTGACCGCTTCGGAGATGTAGGAGACGGCCGCCGATTCGGTGATCTCGAAGACCAGCCGGCGCGGATCTACGCCGATCGATTCGATGGTTTCCAGCACGTAGCCGGTGAACGTGGCGTCACCGAGGCTCTGACCCGACAGGTTGATCCCCACGCGCTGCACCGTGTCCGATCGGGCCACGACCTGCTGGATTGCGTGACGCACGACCCAGCGGTCGATCGCGGTCATCAGGAAATAGCGTTCGGCCGCGGGCAGGAATTCCGAGGCGGGCATGGGCGGGCCGTCGCCCGACGGCATGCGTAACGTCAGTTCGTAATAGAAGGGGTCGGATGTCGCGCGCGTGTCGCAGCGAACCACCGGTTCGGTGAAGAACACGAATCCGTTGTGTTCCAGTTGCTCGGTGATGCGGGCGAGCAGGTCGGTTTCGTCGTGACGCTGGCTTTGCGCCATGTCCGCGCTGTCGTAGACGCAGACCTGATTGCGACCGCGCTGCTTGGCCGAATAGCACGCGGTGTCCGCCTGGCTCATCACCGTGGGGATGCTCGTGCTGCGGTCGTCGATGGTGACGATGCCGATGCTGGCGCCGACCGAGAAGGTGCGTCCGTGCCACTTGAACGTCAGCTCATTGAGCGCTGTGATCACGGTTTTGGAGATCTGCATTGCGCGTTCTACGGAGCAGTGCTCCAGCAGAATTCCGAACTCGTCGCCCCCCAGTCGCGCCAGCATGTCGGAGCGGCGCAGCTTCTTCGACAGCAGTTCGGCCAGTTGCTTGAGCAGTTCGTCACCCGCGGCATGGCCGCAGGTGTCGTTGATCAGCTTGAAGCGGTCGAGGTCCACGAAGCACATCACATGCGACTCGTGGTGCCGGCTGGCACCGAGGATGAGCTGATGCAGCCGGCGTTCGAATTCGGAGCGGTTGACGAGGCCGGTCAGGGCGTCGTGCGTGGCCTTGTAGGACAGTTCACGGGCGAGCATGCGCTCGTCACTGACATCGCGGAACACCAGCACGGCGCCTGTCATCTCGCCGTGACTGTCCTGGATCGGTGCCGCGGAGTGGTCCACCGGTACTCGCAAACCGCTTTCCGAGATGAGGATGGCGTCGGGGTCGGTGTCCTCGACGAGATCCTTGGTGCGAAGGCAAAGCTCGATCGGGTTGGGAAGCGGACGTTGATCGGTGCCACGAACCACACGATAGACGTTGAACAGGGACTTGCCCTGCGCCTTGTCCAGTGATGTGCCGATGATGTCCTCGGCGGTGGGGTTCATGTACTCCACCCGCCCTTCCAGATCGGTGGTGATGACTCCGTCTCCGATGGAACGCAACGTGACTTCGACGCGCTCCTTCTCGTCGGATAGCGCCTGCATCAGCGCCGTGCGCTGCTGGTCGTCACTCTCGTTTCGGAATGTCAGGGACACCAGATCGGCGGCCCCGGCCAATGTGCTGTACTCGAACTGGGTCCACTCGCGCTCGGTCTCCGATTGCAGCGAGAGAACACCCATCAACTCGTCATGCACGATGACCGCCACATCCAGGCTGGCGCCGATGACCTGTTCGGGGGCCAGCAGGCTCCAGGGAATGACGTCATGATCCAGGGTGCTCGTCGAACGCGAGCGCATCAGGACTTGTTGCGCGAACTTGTCGCGCTGTCGCCCATGAATGGTGATGGCTTGCACCGATTCGGCGCCTTCCGGCCGTGCGCGCGCCGTGATCGCTGCGTAGTGGGGCGTGATGGTCGCATAGGCGACCCGACAGTCGTCAAAGACCACGGACAGGCTGCTCACCGCCTGCTGGATCACCTCGTCCACGGGCGTGTCGGTGGCCACCATGCGTGAGAGTTCGCTGATCAGTCGCAGGCGCGTGAACTCTTCCGAGAGCTTGCGCTCCCGCCGCTTCGCGGGATCGATGTCGACAATCTGTGTGATGACGTGGGGTGCGGTGCCATCGATTTCGCTGGTGGCGGCCATGGTGATGCTGACCCAGCGCGGGGTGGAGGACGCGGCCTGGATTTCCGCTTCCAGGCGTTTCGCGCCGGTGGTGTCTTCCCGCAGTGACTTCAGCGTGTCGGTAATGCTCGTCTTTTGCGGCTTTCCGAACAGGCCGTGCAGCGGTTTGCCCGCCAGCTCGTCGCTGCTGATGCCTACCAGATCCGAAAGAGCGGTATTCGCCGAGCGGATTTTTCCGTCCGCCTCGGTGATGATCATGGCGACCGCGCTGTGTTCGAACGCGACGCGGTAGTACGCCTCGCGATCGGCGAGAGCCCGCGCGGTGCGCCGCTCGTCGCTGATTTCCAGGAACGTGATCACATGCCCGGCCGAAGCTTGTTGATCGTCCTTGTAGCGACTGGAGTGCACTTGCCAGGTTCGTCCGTCCTCCGAGTCGAGTGAAACGGATGCCTGTTCCTCGTTGCTGGTGAGTTTGCCCAGTGCCGCGCTCAGGCCCTTGAAATTGACGATCCAGACCGCGCTGCGGATGTTGTTGCTGTCCTTCAGCGAATCGAGTTCGAGGATGGAGCTGGCCGCATTGTTGTAACGCCGCACGCGGCGGTTTTCATCCAGAACGATGAGCGGGAAGTTGAGCGTCTCCTTGATCAGCTCCAGGTCGCGCGCCGTGTGCGCCAACTCGTCGCTCTTGACCGCCAGCTCGTCGTTGACGGTCATCAGCTCCTCGTTGGTGGACTGCATCTCTTCGTTGGAGGTCTGCAACTCCTCGTTGGTGGATTGCAATTCCTCGTTGGAAGATTGCAGCTCTTCGTTCAGGCTTTGCAGTTCCTCGTTGGCGGATTCGACCTCCTCCAGCACGGTCTGCAGGTGTAGTCGGGTTGTCGCCAGCTCGCGCTCGAGTTCGTTGGCGATCGCGCCGGAGGGATCGTCGCCGCTGGCCACCGAGTCGTAGGGGCGGTTCTCGCGGACATGGAACGCGATCAGAACAAATCGCTGGTCATTGATTGTCGTCTGATGGACCGAGGGCGAGAACAGCACGGATTTGCCGTCCCGTTCCACTGAATAGGTGCCGCCTTCAACGCTGTTGCCTTCGCTGCGGCAGCGGAACACCATCGCCCGAACCTCGGCCACGATTGGGGATGCCAGCAGATCGAACACGCTCCACTGGGTCGGGCCAGATGGCAACCCTACGAACGGCGTGACATCACCAATGACATGGACCGGGCGATTGCCGTCATCGACGATGACGCAGGGTGGTGCGAACAGCTTGACTGCGGCGGCATGCACGCCGTGCGACAGGGTCTCGGCCTGTGACTGGCTGCGCTCGCGCTTTGTGACCGGCGTGCGTGGTGTCGGATCGAATGCAGAACGCATCTGCGTATCTTCGGCGCGGGCGCCTTCGACCCGGCGATAGATGCGGGCGCGGGCATCGACGACGCTGTATAGCTCACCGTACTTGTCCGGTGTTTCCGACTTGCCGAGAAACAGGATGCCGTCCTTGTTCAAGGCGTAGTGGAAGATGCCCAGCACGCGGCGCTGTGACTCGGGAGAGAAATAGATCAGCACGTTGCGGCAGGTGATCATGTCCATCCGCGAAAACGGCGGATCGTCGATCAGGTTCTGGGTCGCGAACACCATGCGGCGACGGAGTTGCTTGGACGCGTAGTACTCGTCGGACGTGTGTTCGAAATACCGGTCGCGCAAGTCCTTCGGGATCGGGTCCAGCGCCGCGGCGGAGTAGATGCCGCGCCGCGCGATATCGACGGCCTCGCGTTTCAGATCGCTGACGAAGATCATGAAGTCTGGGGCGTTGGGTTTGCCGCGGCAGGCCTCGGCCAGCAGGATCGCGAGGGAATAGGCTTCCTCGCCGGTGGCGCACCCGGCCACCCAGCAGCGGATCATGTCGCCAGTCGGTCGATTCGAAACCAGTTCCTCCACGGCCTTGGCCATGGACTTGAAAGCGCCGGTGTCGCGAAAGAAGGCGGTGACCGGGATCAGGACATCGGAGGCGAGTTGCTTGGCCTCGGTGTCGTCCGTCTCCAGCAGATCGCAGTATTCCTCCAGCGAACCGGTGGTGGACATGCCGATGCGACGACGGATGCGCCGCAACACGGTTCCACGCTTGTAGTTGTCCAGCCGCACGCCCGTGCGACGCCGCACGATGCGGCAGACGCGGATGTAGTCGTCATCTAGGTCGCGGTTCGGCAGATCCGGCAGCAGCAACCCGCCGTTGCCACGGCCGATGGTGTCCAGGCGCCGCCCGATCTCCGCCGGCGTGCCGACGGAGTCGGCGCATCCGGTGCGAATCGCGGCGCGTGGCATCCCGTCGTACTGCGCGGTGTCCGGGTCCTGGACCAGCACAATGCCGCCTGCCGCCTTGACCGCCTTCGCGCCGGTCGAACCATCCTGGCCCGTTCCCGAGAGGATGACGGCGACGCACCGGTCCTCACAGGTGCTCGCCAGAGACAGCAGAAGCCGGTCCCCGCTCGGGTGCGCGCTGCTGTCGGGGTCGGGTTTGCGCAGCCGGATCACTCCGGATTGGACTACTGCATCCCGATCGGGGGGGATGACGTAGATATTGCCGGGCTCGGGCTTGATGCCGGATTTCGCGGCCTGAACGGGGCATTCGGTGCAGGCCGCCAGCAGCTCTGGCAGCTGACTGTGATGCGTGGGCGAGACATGCTGGGCGATGATCATCGATGCGCCGACGAGCTGATCCAGTTCGCCGCACATCGATTTCAGTGCGGCGAGGCCACCTGCGGACGCCACCACGCCGATCAATACGGGGGTTTCGCTCGTCGTCTCCGCCGGACTTTCCGCCTCTTCTGTCGTTCGCTTTGCCACGCAAGGTCCGTTTGCCAGGTGCCACGACTGGCGAGCCGTGGGAGGGAGGTTCCCAGCTACTTTGCCACCGTGCTGGCGGAAGCGCCACGACGCGCTCAGCCCCGGCCGCAAACGCGGGCCCAGGAACCGGCACACTTCCTGCTTTGCGGAGAGCATGTACCTCGTCGGCACTCGCGGGACGCCGGAGGGGGAACCATTCGGGGAGTGTCCGCGGCTCGGGTCACCGCTTGCTAGCAAAAGTGCCCTGCAGTTATGTCGTTATGACACTTTGTTGACGCTTCGATGAGGCCGGGGATAGTCTACGGTCCGAACCGTTGAGGTGAGACCTCGTCGGGAAGCATAAGTTCCAAGGCAATACGCCTGAATAAACTCCATGGAGAAATACTCAATGCTCAAGCGTGACGAAAACTCGCGCGGACTGCTGAAGCTCAATCCGCTCTCTGCAGCGATTGCAGCAGCGTTTGCCTACGCAGCAGCACCGCAAGTGGCAGTTGCCCAAGACGATTCCGACGAAGAAGCCGTCGACCTCGGCGAATTCGAAGTGACCGGCTCGCGTCTGGGTCGGGCGGACGTCGAAGGTGCGTTGCCGGTTTCAGTCATCAATCGCGATGACATCGATGCTAGTGGTTTCACCTCAGTTGGCGAATTGCTGCGCAACACCGTATTCAACTCCGCTGGTGCGTTCCGTGCTCAGTCGGGCAGCTCCGCCCAGGGTCTGGTGGCCGTCGATCTGCGTGGTTTGGGCAGTGAGCGCACGCTTGTGCTGATCGATGGTCGTCGTGCCCCCAAGGCGCCGTACGCGCCAACTGCTCAAGACTTGAACGCAGTGCCGCTAGCGGCCGTTGAGCGCATTGAGATCCTCAAGGATGGCGCGGGTGCGATCTACGGGTCCGACGCAATTGGCGGTGTAATCAATGTCATTACGCGCAAGGACTATCAGGGTGTTGAGGTGTCCTACCAAGTTCAAGGCACCGATCGTGAAGGTGGCGATGTTGAGCAAGGCAACGTCACAATCGGCATCAGTGGTGAGCGTGGCAATATGGTCATCGGTGCTTCTTACTTCCAGCGCGACATCATTTTTGCTAGAGATTCGCTTTTCAACTCGCCGGGTGCCAGTTTCTTCTCCAATAACCTGATCTGGGGTGTGGACGGGAATGAGAACGGGGTGTTTGACCCCCGGCCGGTTGAAGATGGCGGTGAAGGTGACACTGACGGCTACGCTTATGCGCCAGTCCCCGGAGGCTGTCCGGCGCCGACGACCCCGGGGTACTTCATCAATCCCAATACCGGATTGTGTGGCTACGACTTTAACCTTGTCGCAGCTGATGAAGCGAAGACGGGCAACCGTGGTCTGTTCGCCAAGGGTTTCTACGAGATCTCTGACGATTGGGGTGTGACGGTCAACGCGAGTGTTAATCGGGCGACTTCTTTCGGGCGTTACGCGCCTTCACTGAATGACGTTGCCTTGACCATTCCGTTCGACAACGCTTTTCTCGATACCGCTGCGGCGGGGATTGACCCAGACCAACTCGCGACGCCGATCTACTTCTATCACCGGTTCGCGGGTTTGGGTACGCGGGATACCACCACCGATGCAAACGTCTACGATCTTTCCGGCATCTTCGAGGGCCGGATCGGTGCGGTGAATGTGGAGTTTGGTGCTCGTCATAACGAGTACAAGTTCTTCGAGACAGGGCGCAACTTCGTAGTGTTGCCGATCGTACAGTCGTATCTGGACAATGACGTTTACGATTTCACCGACCCGCTGTCGAACAGCGACGACGTGCTGAATTCGATGAAAGCCACGATCGGGCGTGAATCTATCTGGCGTACGGAAGAGGCGTTCGCAGGGTTTGATTTGCCAGTATTCGATATGGCCGGCGGCACCGCGCAGTTGGCGGGTGGTTTCGAGTACCGCACTGAGGAGTACAACGATCAATATGACTCGTTGTCTGAAGGTGGGGCGATCGGTGGTTCCGCGGGCAACTCGGCTGGTACTGATCGTACCGTGCGTGCCCTGTACGGAGAGATGCTACTTCCAATTCTCGACACCCTTGAGGTGAGTGTCGCGGCGCGCTACGACGACTACTCAGACTACGGTAGTGATACAACGCCGAGCGTTCGGGTGCGTTTTCAGCCTCTGGCCGATCTGACGTTGCGTGCGTCATATAGCGCCGGATTCCGTGCGCCGTCATTGGATCTGATCAGTCAGAAGCCGGCATTTTCGGCGGAGCCGATCACGAACGATGGTCCATCGTGTGAGTTCAATGGCGGTACATATGATGATGCGGCGAACGTCTGTCGGGATGAAGATGGAAATGTGCAGCAGTTCCAGATCAACGCCACGCAGATCGCCAACCCTGACTTGTCGTCAGAGCAATCTGATCAGTTCTCGCTGGGTGTGGCGTACCAGGTGTCTTCCTTCTTCGACTTCTCGCTTGATTACTACAACATCAGCATCGAAGATCGAATCGACACGTTGTCGCCATCGGAGATTCTCGATGCGTTGCGTGTAGGGGATCCTGTTCCTGCGGCATTCACGGTGACGCGTGCAGGTGATGTGCCTACCGGACGAATCACGAACCTCGTGTTTGGTTTCTCCAACAACGGTGAGCTCGATACCAGCGGGCTGGATTTCGAGGGTAACTTCTCGTTTGCGCTGGGTGGCTTGGGGATGATCCAGTCGCAGTTGCGGTACGTTCACATCATTGACTACAAGGTTGATGGTGGCCGTAACCTGGTAGGCGATCCGTCGTTGCCGGAATACCGCGCAACCGCGAACACGCGTTGGACTTGGTCTGATCTGGAAGTCGCCTGGAACCTGAACGTGATCGGTGACACGGCTGAGACCACCAACGCAAATGATGATGGGTCGGTCAGTCAGGATGGTCATGTGCCGACTTACATAACGCACGATTTCCAGGTGGGGTACACGACCTTTTGGGATGGCACGATTGCTCTGGGCGTGATCAACGCGTTCGGCAAAGAGCCAGATCAGCGATCGGCGTTTGATGGTCGGAACTACAATTTCTACCTCTACGATCAGTACGGCACTCAGCCCTACGTCCGTTACACGCAGCGCTTCTAAGAATATCAAGCGCTGTAGTTGAAAAATGCGCGGGGCTTTTGAGCCCCGCGTTTTTTATTTGAAGTGCCTTGACCGCAGGCATGAGCGATGGGGTCGACGATGGACGACGCTTGGTCAGAATATTGGGCCGCCGGCTACTCTCATTCTTGTCCGACCACGTTCTCGACCACTTACTATGGCAAAAGCACGAGACGCTTTTGGCGCTCGCTGATTACCGATGTGAGCTCCGAGGATTGCTGGCTGGAGCTTTGCTGTGGGGGCGGAGGCCTGATCCGGCTGTTGGCGGAAACGTCGGATGATATTTCTATGCCGCGAGTAATTGGTGTCGACTTGGCGGAAGTTCGCGCTCCTCTGGGGAGAGCGCTGTCGCATTTGCCGGCTACGAAGCGATCACGCATCCAGGTCCTGGAAAAAGTGAACGCCACCCGAATGCCCATTGAGGCTGGTTCCGTATCAGTAATCGCGTCTCAGTACGGTTTTGAGTACGTAGATGCGACGGGGATTCGGCGAGAGTGCGAGCGGGTGCTGTCTCCCAGAGCGACGTTGGCATTGGTGCTGCACAAGGAGCGCTCAAGGCTTCACCTTGTCGCGAAGGCCGAGTTGGAGCTCATTGATCAAGCGCTTGCGGAGGGGGGGCTTCTTGATTGTTGTATCCGGGCAATACCGTTTGCGGCGGCTTCTAGAGCCAACGCGGCAGTTGGAGTCGACGCCGCTCGGGTTCGCGCGGAATACAATCGCGCAGTCAGAATGATCGTCGGTGAATGGTTGGACGGTCCTGCTGGTGAGTGTGCTGACCAATTGCTGAGAAGCTGCGGCAACCTGATCGCTGGTGCGACGCCAGGTAATGTGCAGGCTGCAGCGGCTCAAATTCTACGTATTCGACACGCAGTGACACGCCAGCGCGAGCGTTTGGCTGCGCTCGACGAGGCGGCTCTTGGAGTGGATGGCATCGAAAACATAGAGGGATGGCTGCGACATATTGGTTTTTCGGACACCTTCATTTCGCCGCTCTCTGAAGACGGTTATGAGGTTGGATGGACATTGATATCTAGGCGAAACGATGACTGAACCTAAAGACTCGGGCGAAGAATCAGAATCGGCGTTGTCACAAGCGTTTGCGCTGCTGAAACGTGGTCGGCTTGATGAGGCGAGAACGCTATTCGCTGACCATCTGAATGACGCTGCTGCTGGTGTTGACGCCCACCGAGGCCTCGCGGCAATCGCATGGCAGCGAGGTCAGCATGAGTCCTCTATCCAGCTATTGATGGAGGCTGTGCGACGAGACGAGCGGCATCCTGACGCTAACGCGGACCTGGCGTTGTTGCTGATGATGTCAGGGCGTTATGAGGATTCGCTCAAGCATTGGGAGATTAGGTTGGTGGCTTCTCCTGATAATGCTGGCGCATGGCATAACTATGGGAAGGCACTGTTTGAATCAAGGCGCTTGGAAGAAGCGTGCAAGGCATTCGAGCATGCGATTACCCGAGCGCCCTCGCAGATTGGAAGCTATGTGACCTACGCCAAGGCGTTGGAAGCGGTGCGGCGGTGGAGTGAAGCTGAGGCTGTGTGGCGTAGAGGATTAGAACATAACCCAGGAATGGAGGCCGCTGTTCAGGGGATCGCGACCTGTCAATTCCATCGTGGGCAGTTCGAGGATTGCTTGGAGACCTACCGAGATGGCATCTCGCGATTCCCGGAATCCGCGACGCTTCACATGGGCTTCGGGCAGATGCTGGGCGATTTTGGGGATCCAGTATCGGCGGAAAGTGAATTTCGCCGTGCTCTAGCTCTTCGGCCGGGGTGGGTGTTTCCAGTCGAGGCAATACTCGCGTTACTGCGGGCAAACGCTACAGATGTGGATGTGACGTTAGCGAAGACGATCATCGAAGACGAGGCGCGTCCGCCGCAAGACAAGGCCATGGCTGCGTTTGGGCTGGGAAAAGCAATGGACGCGAGGGGGGATAGAGAAGAGGCGTTTAGTGCGTGGGTTAAGGCGAACGAATTCCGCAAGCAGCAAGTCGGTACGTTTGATCGCGCCCGTCTGACAGACTATGTGGACAGGTTGATTGCAACCTACAACGCTGAATTGTTTGAGAAGTTCAGGGGATGTGGAGTCGACGACCCAAGGCCGGTTTTCGTCGTCGGGATGCCGAGGAGTGGGACCACTTTGGTGGAGCAGATATTGTCTGCACACCCTGATGTGTATGGTTACGGGGAGCTATCGGAGATCGAGTCGATGACTCGACAGATCCGGTCGTCATCCGGTTCGATCCAGCGTTGGCCCGAGGTGGTGCGCGATGCATCACCTGAGAGTATCGAGAGCGCTGCCAGTGCGTATTTGGATGCGCAGCAGCAGCGTCATGCTGCTGCTGCTAGGCGCGTCGTTGACAAGGCGCCGAACAACTTCTTTCATCTTGGCATTATCTCGATAGCCTTTCCACAGGCGAGGATAATTTGGTGTCGACGTGATCCTCGCGATCTGTGTCTTTCGATATATGCTGAAAATTTCGCGCTCAATCAGAAACACGCGACCGATTTGGGTGATTTGGCATTTTACTTTACCGAGTATATGCGCTTGATGCGGCATTGGCTCGAAGTCTTGGGTGATCGCATTTATTCGTGCAAATACGACTCCATGGTGGGTGACCCTGATGCCAGTTCAAGGTCGTTGGTCGCAGGGGTTGGGCTCGAATGGAATGAAGCGTGTGCCCGCTTCCACGAGAGTCAACGCCCTGTACTCACGCCGAGCCGCTGGCAGGTGCGCCGTCCGATTTACAGTGACTCGATTCAGCGTTGGAAGCGCTACGAGGAGTACTTAGGTCCTCTGTTGAATGGCTTGGGCACGCAGATAGATTATTAATATATGAACAAGGCAGCTTTCGAGATATTTCCAGCTTTCGCGATACCATTTGCGAAAACCGGCTTGCCAGAGGCGGAGGCGCTCAACCAGCAGTTGGCTGCGCTGTTTCGTGACAGAGCAAGTGAGGGTGCTGCGTACCGAAACATCAACTCGGTAATGGCTCAATCAGATGCCATGTTTGAGAGCCGTTTTGATCTGTGGCACTGGGATGAGGCGCCGGTCCGTCACCTGCGGGATTTCTGTACTGCCGCGCTCTTCAAAGTTGTTGGGGAGCTCAATGGCTATTCCGATCAGGAATTGTCTTCAATGCGGCTCAATGCTGACGCCTGGTTTCATCTGACCGCCAAGGGTGGATCGTTTGGCTTTCATAACCATCCGATGGCTTCCTGGAGTGGCGTTTACTGTGTTCACTCCGGGTATTCCGAAGGGGAGAGGCCCGAGTCCGGGGTGCTGCAGTTCATGCACCCGGCTTCTACCGCCAATATGTTCGTCGATCTTGGTGTCATTAATCTGCGCTCCCCGTGGGGGGTTCGGCCGCATGAGTATCGGCTTCGGGCTGGAGAGTTGGTCATCTTTCCGTCCTGGGTCATGCACCAAGTGCTTCCTTATCTGGGTGAGCAAACGCGAATTACTGTTGCGTTCAACGCCTGGTTCAGGCAGGTCGGGCAGGAATCGCCGTCCGATTCGTCACCTACGTAAGGTGTTTGCGCAGCAGCGGTTGCTACTGGCACGAGAAGTGCTTGCCATCGCGCAGCCGAGGCACAGTCCGAGCAGGAAACGACTGTGGTACCCTGCTGATCCCATCGCGCGGAGCAGCCGTTTCCGCATTCAAGCGAACTCAAATTCTCTGGAAGAGATTGTATGAAAGTAACCGTCCCCAAGTGGGTGTTGGCCAGTATTGTTGCTTCGTTGTCCCTTGCCGTGACGTTGCCCGCTAGTGGTAGCACTGCGACCGTGAATCGAATCATTCAAACCCAGGTGCAGGCGGAGAAGAGCGCCCAGGGCACTCAGCGGCAGATTGACAATCTGGATGATGAGACTCAATCCATCGTTGCGGACTATCGGGCCACCCTGATCGAAATCGACTCGCTCAAAAGCTACATCGCTCAGCTTGAGCGCCAGGTCGCCGCTCAGCAGGAAGAGATCGTGTCCATCGAGGAGCAGATCGAGCAGATCGAGTCCACGAACCGGGGCGTGCTGCCGCTGATGGAAGACATGGTGTCGGCCCTTGGTCAGTTCGTGGAGCTTGATGTTCCCTTCCTGCCGGCTGAGCGCACATCGCGGGTGGCCGAGCTGGAAGCGCTCATGGCCCGCGCGGATATTTCCACTGCCGAGAAGTATCGCCGCATCCTTGAGGCCTATCAGATCGAGATGGAGTTCGGCCGCAACATCGAGGCCTATCAGGGTGAGCTCGGGAATACTGGCCGTGAGGTGGATTTCCTTCGTATTGGTCGCTTGGCACTCATGTACTCGACCCCGAATGGAGAAGAGTTTGGGTACTGGGACAACGAATCGGGCCAGTGGGTCACCGATTCGGACCTCGAAGACTTCGTGACTGATGGCCTGCGAATTGCCCGCAAGCAGTCTCCGCCCAACCTCATGCTGATGCCGATTCAGGCGCCGCAGGAGGCTGAATAATGAGTCATTTGAACATGCAGAAACTCGTCATCGGGCTCGCGACCGCTGCGTCCGTGATGGTCGCCACGAATGCGTTTGCTCAGGCCAAGTCGCTGGACGAGCTCTTGCAGCAGACGCGCTCGGCGCGGTCGGCGGAGAGCGCCGAGAACGAGCAGCGCATTCGTGAATTCCGTAATGAGCGCAACCAGCAGGCGACCCTGCTGAAGAACGCGAAGGCTGAACTTGCGGCGTTGGAGCGTCGAGCCGACGAGCTGTCCGGTCAGTTTGATGCGAACGAAGAGAAGCTCGCCGAGTTGGAGACAACGCTCTCCGGCAAGTCTGGTGCATTGGGTGAAATGTTCGGTGTGGTGCGTCAGGTATCGGGTGACGTTTACTCCGCTGCGCAGAACTCGATGGTCACCGCGCAGCTGGGCAAGGATCGCATGGACTTTCTGGGCGATCTCGCCGAGTCCAAGCGGCTTCCGTCGATCGCCAAGCTCGAGCGCCTCTGGTACGAGATGCAGCGGGAGATGACCGAGCTCGGAAAGGTGGTCCGCTTTGAGGCTACGGTGGTCGAGGGTGACGGCGAGCAGGCGACCAAGCCGGTTGTTCGTCTCGGTACATTCACTGCGGTTACCGACGGTGAATTCCTGACTTACGAGACGGGTGTCGAAGGCAAGTTCCGCAAGTTGCCGAAGCAGCCCGATTCGACCTACGTCTCCGTGGCCAAGGACTTCGTCGAGGAAGCCAGCGGTTACCACACCATGGTGGTCGATCCCAGTCAGGGCACCCTGCTGCGCGCGAAAATTCAGGAGCGCAATCTGCTGCAGCGTGTGATGGAAAGCGAAGGCGGCATGATTGGCTGGCTGATCATCGGTCTGACCGTGATTGGCCTGATCATCTCGCTGCTAAAGTTCCTCTCGCTCGGTGCTCTGAGTGCGAAGATCGCGAGCCAGAAGAAGAGCATTAGCGATCCCAAGGACAGCAACCCGCTGGGTCGCGTGCTGCAGGCGTATTACAAGGATCCGAACGCTGACTCCGAGACCATCGAGCTGCGCATGGACGAGGCGGTGCTCAAGGAGACGCCGGCGATCGAGCGTGGTCTGTCGATCATCAAGATTCTCGCCGCCATCGGTCCGCTGCTGGGTCTGCTCGGCACCGTGACCGGCATGATTCAGGTGTTCCAGTCCATCACGCTCTACGGGACGGGTGATCCGAAGCTCATGGCAGGCGGTATTTCCCAGGCGCTGATGACCACCGTGCTGGGCCTGGTGATGGCGATTCCGCTGATCCTGATTCACAGCATGCTCGCGAGTCGTGCCAAGGGCGTCATCCAGACCCTGGATGAGGAGTCGGTCGGGTTGATTGCGGAGCACAAGGGCGGCAATGCTGCATCTTGAGCCGTTTCGATCGATTCTGGACTTCCTGGAAAACGGAGGTCCGATCGTCTGGATTCTGCTGTTCGTCGCGATCGGGCTGTGGAGCCTGATCATTGAGCGCCTGATGTTCGTGAGTTTCACCTACCCGAAGCTCAAGCGTTCGGCGATTGAGCAGTGGGATCATCAGACCGATCGCCGGAGCTGGCTGGCCAAGGGATTGCGGGCGCGCCTGATTTCCGAGACCTCCCGATCCGTCGCTCGGTCGGTGATGACGATCAAGACTCTGGTGGCGCTGTGCCCGATGATTGGCCTGCTGGGTACGGTGACCGGCATGGTTTCGGTGTTCGACGTGATGGCGATTTCGGGCACCGGTAACGCTCGTGCGATGGCATCCGGTGTCTACCGGGCCACGCTGCCGACCATGGCGGGCATGGTGGTCGCGTTGTCAGGCATTTATTTCAGCGTGCAGCTCGAGAATCTGGCGAAGCGGGAACGCCGCGAACTGGAAGACGAGCTTGGCTCGCATTGATTGAGGACTACGGACATGCGTCGTAGAACAAGTTCACAAGAGGAAGAAGCCGCCATCGACATGACGCCGATGCTGGACATCGTGTTCATCATGTTGATCTTCTTCATCGTTACCACCTCCTTCGTGAAGGAAGCGGGCATCGACGTCAGTCGGCCGAACGCCAGCACCGCCGAACGCAAGGAAGCCGGCAACATCCTGATCGCGATCCGTTCCAACGGTGACGTCTGGATCGACAAGCGCCAGGTGGATATCCGATCGGTGCGCGCCAACGTGGAGCGCCTGCATGCGGAGAATCCGGAAGGCGCTGTGGTCATCATCGCCGACAAGGCGTCCGAGACCGGCCGGTTTGTCGAGGTCATGGATCAGGTCCGTCTCGCGGGTGTCGAAAACGTGTCGATCGCCGCCCAGGAACCCGGTAGCTAACCGGTTTCCTGCGTCAGATCACGGGTAAAGACATGCGAAGACTTGGAGCACTGGGACTTGCGGTACTGGTCGCGGTCGGGCTGTTCTGGATGATGCACGCGCTTGTGTACCTCAGCGGTGGCGACCTCGCCAAGCGCGAGGATCTAGGCGGTGTTGATTTCGTGCGCCTCAAGCGGCAGGAGACACTGCAGGAGCGCGAACGCCGCAAGCCGGAGAAGCCGCCACCGCCCAAAAAGCCGCCACCGCCGCCGAAGCTGAAGTCGGTGCAGACGCCGAAGCCGCAGAATCAGCCTACGCCAATGAATCTGCCCAACCTGAATCTTCCGACAAATATTGGAGGCGGCCCGTTTCTGGGTACATACTCAGCAGGGTCGACTCAGGGCAACTCCCAGGCAGTGCCACTGGTGCGCATCCAGCCTCAATATCCAAGGCGTGCTGCACGCGCCGGTACGGAGGGATACGTAACGATGTCTTTGGTTATCAACCCGGATGGCACGGTGCGCGACGCGAAGGTTACAGACGCGAACCCGCGAGGTGTGTTTGAGCGTGCTGCGATCGCGACCATTCTGAAATGGAAGTTCAAGCCGCGCATTGTTAATGGCGAACCTGTTGAGCAGAGTGCGACGCAGACGTTGAATTTCACACTGAACAACTGACTATGAGACAAGCGCGCAGATTTTCCATTTTGGTCTTGCTGCCCGTCCTGCTGGCAGTGGGTCCTGTGCCGGCGCTTGCAGCCACTGATTGCGACAATCCAAGAGAAGCCAGTGGCTCTTTGTCCGAGTTCACCTATCGCCGTCTAACCAAGATTCAGGAAGCAATCGCCGAAGAAAAGTATTCGGAAGCGGTGGAAGAAGCGCGGGACCTGTTGCCGCGAGTCAAACGGAACACTTACGAAACCGCTCTTGTGTATCAGACTGAGGCGTTCGCGTGGTCAGCCCAAGAGAACTATCGCAATGCGATCTCCGCTTTTGTCAAGGCGATTGATCTCAATGCGCTTCCGCAACCTCAACACGAGCAGATGCTGAATAATGTTGGCCAACTGTATTATGCAGTGGACGATTACGACAGCGCTCTGAAGTTTTTGCTGCGCTATTTGGATGAAACATGTAGCGAACCTTCGGGCGATGCGTACATCCTCATTGCAAGCGCATACGTGGAAAAGAAAGATTACCGAAGGGCGTCGCCATTTGTAGATCGGGCGATCAATGCGAAAAAGGATGTTCCCGAGCCTTGGTACCAGTTGAAACTTGCCATCCACTACGAACAGAGGCAGTTCAAGGCGGCGGCAGAAACGCTGGTCACCCTGATTTCAGAGCATCCGATCAAAGAGGACTACTGGAAGCAGTTGTCCGGCGTTTTCCTGGAGATGAAAGACGATCCGGAATCGCTGGCCGTGCTTGCGCTGGCAGGGCGGCAGGGGTTTCTGGATACCGAACGGGAAGTGGAAAATCTTGCGAACGTGTATTTGTTCTTGGAAATCCCATACAAAGCGGCTGAGGTGCTCCAGCAAGGGATGGAGCAGGGGATCGTTCAGCGCGATCTCGAGTCGCTGGAGAAGTTAGGGACCGCATGGCAGTTGGCGCGGGAGAATGCTCGGGCCTTGGAGGCGTACACGGCGGCGGCCCCTTTGGCGTCCGATGGGCGTATTTGGTTCCGATTGGGGCAGATCTATATCGACGATGAAAATTGGACCAAGGCTGAAGAGTCGCTTCAGAAGGCTTTGGCAAAAGGTGTTGATGATCGTGGAGAGGTGCAGCTGATGGCCGGCGTGGCCGCCTGGAATCAGGGCAAGACCGATCAGGCCCGTTCCGCGTTCCTGGCTGCTCGCAACAGCAGCTCCACCAAATCGCAAGCGCAGGCCTGGCTGGCGC
>CALBOV010000393.1 GCA_937896565.1 uncultured Salinisphaerales bacterium | reverse complement strand
CTGGTGCGGGGTGGAGCAGCCAGGCAGCTCGTCGGGCTCATAACCCGAAGGTCGCAGGTTCGAATCCTGCCCCCGCTACCAACCGAATACGAAAGCCCTGCCTCTGGCAGGGTTTTTTCGTTTCAGGTCAGATAGATCGGTCACATGACTCATGTGAATTCTGATCCCGGTTGCCGCCTCGCGGGCGGGCTCAGCGTGAAGACTCGCCCCAGCCCCAGCCCCCGCCACCCGGTGTAAGAATCTCGATCCGGTCGCCTGCCTCTACCTCGACACGAGCCTGCGCACCCAGGTCGCGACGCTCGCCGGTCCGGCGTATCAGCGTGTTCACGCCCGCCGCGCCATCCTGGCCTCCATGCAAACCCCGGGGGGCGCGGGCACGCTGCGAACTGAGCACACTGATTTCCATCGGCGTCAGCAGGGTTAGCCGGCGAATGGCTCCACAGCCGCCCGGGTGGCGGCCCGCACCTCCGGAGCCACGCCGGATCCCGAAGCTGTCGACGCGCACCGAGTGACGCCGCTCCAGGGTTTCGACGTCGGTCATTCGCGAGTTGGTCATGTGCGTCTGCACCGCGTCGGTACCGTCGAATCGCTCTCCGGCGCCCGCACCTCCGCAGATGGTTTCGTAGTACTGCTCCGTCGCGTTCCCGAAGCTCAGGTTGTTCATCGTGCCCTGCGCGTGGGCGCAGGCATCGAATGCTTCCAGCAGCGCGTTGACGACGGCCTGCGAGGTTTCCACGTTGCCGGCCACGACGGCTGCCGGCGGCTCGGGGTTGAGCAGACAGGACTTTGGCAGGATGAGCTCGACCGGGCGCAGACAGCCGTCGTTCAACGGGATGGGCCGGTCCAGCAGGCAGCGCAGCACGTAGAGGACCGCGGCTCGGGTGATCGCCGCCGGGGCGTTGCGGTTGCCCGGATGCTGTGCACCGGTGCCGGTGAAATCCAGTACCAGCCGTCGTGACTCCGCGTCCGGCCGCAGCGTTACCCGGATCGGCGTCCCATCGTCCAGTGTCACCTCGCCATGGCCGGGCTTCATGCCAGGGATCAGCGCCCGCACACAGTCCGCGGCGTGGGAAAGAATGTGCTGGAGATAGCGCTGGGTCGGCTCCGCCCCGAACTGGCCGTCGAGTTGTTCGAGGCCGGCGATGCCCTGACGACAGGCGGCGACCTGCGCCCGCAGGTCGACCAGATTGAGGTCCGGCTGGCGTGCGGGGCGGGGGTTCTGGGCAAGGTGGGCTCGGATCGCGTCTTCGCGGAAACCCGATGCATCGACGATGCAAAGCCCGTCGAAGACGATGCCTTCCTCGTCCAGCACATAACTCTCGGCCGGCATCGAGCCGGGCGTGATGCCGCCGACGTCGGCGTGATGGGCGCGGGCGGCCACCAACTGCACCAGCCGGTTGTTCGCATCGAAGCGGGGCGCGACGACCGTCAGATCGGGCAGATGCGTGCCGCCGAGGTACGGATTGTTCAGCAGCCAGGCGCTGCCGGGTGTCAGCGCGGTGCGATGACGCTCCAGCAGGGACTGGACCGCTGCGCCCATCGACCCCAGATGAACCGGAATATGCGGTGCGTTGGCCACCAGCTCGCCGTCGGCGGTGTAGATCGCGCAGGAAAAATCCATGCGCTCCCGCACGTTCACCGAATGCGCCGTGCGGCGCAGCGCCTCACCCATTTGCTCGGCAATGGCCATCAGCCGGTTGTGAATGATTTCCAGCCGTACCGGGTCGGCGATTCCCGCGTCGTCACGATTCAGCCGTTTCACCGTGGCGGAGCGCCGCAGGCGCAGGCCGCCCGGTACGCGGGTGGCGGTCCAGCCGGGTTCGACCACGATGGTGCTGTTGGGCTCGGTGATCAGCGCCGGCCCCTGGACCTGCCGTCCGTCGGTCATGCGTTCTCGGGCGATGAGTCGGGCATCCCGTTCGGCCAGGTGTCCGTCCGCTTTCGCCCAGAAGCGGATGCGTCCATCGCTCCAGTCGTCCGCGGTTCCGATGCTGCCTGCCGCCAGCGTGTGACCGCCGCCGGCGGCCTCGACGGTGATCGAACGCAGGCGAATCGCTCGTGCCTCGTCGGCGAACCCGAACACCTGCCGGTGGCGGTCCAGGAATGAAGGCTCCAGTTCCGTGAGTCTGCGAAATGGGACCGTGAGCGTCGTGTCCGAGCTATCGAATTGCAGATCAGCCTGGGTTTCGATGTGAATCCGGGTGGCCGGGACGCCTTGCGCCTCCAGCGCCTCGCGCGCCTGCGCGGCGGCAGTGTCGATTCCGCTTTCCAGCGTTGCCGGGTCGCAGTCGCCCAGCAAGCGGTCAACGGCAATTTGCTGGAGGTTCGAGAGTTCGGACAGGCCGATCCCCAGCGCTGACAGCACGCCGGCGGCATCGGGGATGAAGACGTCCGACAGGTCCAGTGCCTCGGCGACCAGGCAGGCCATCTGACCACCGGCACCGCCAAACGCGGTCAGTGTGTAGTGCTCGGTGTCGATGCCCTGCTCGACGGTGATGCGACGGATCGCGTTCGCCATGTTCTCGGTGGCGATTTCCAGATAGCCGTAAGCCAGCGCTTCCAGCGGCGATGCACTCCCGGTGCCGTGCAAGCTGTTCCCCAGTACTTTCAGAGCCGAGCGTGATGCGTCGAGGTTAAGGGGGTGTTGCGCGTCGGGACCGAACACGGCCGGAAACCGTTCGGGGCGTAGCCGCCCCAGCAGAAGGTTGGCATCGGTCACCGCTGGCGGGCCGCCGCGGCCGTAGCAGGCTGGTCCCGGGTGCGCGCCGGCCGATTCCGGACCAACCACCGCCCGGCCGTCACGGGACAGGAGTCGTGATCCGCCGCCGGCGGCCACGGTGTGCAGCTGCACGCTGGGACTGCGCACATTCACGCCGGCGACCCGGGTGTCGTCGACGCGCTCGATGCGACCGGCAAAGTGGAATACATCGGTGGATGTGCCACCCATGTCGAATCCGATGATCTGTTGCAGGCCAAGCCGCTCCCCGGTCCTGACCGCGCCGACCACGCCGCCCGCCGGGCCGGACAGCAGGGCATGGCGGGCCCGAAAGCGATCGGCGTCGACCAGTGATCCGCTCGATTGCATGAAGCGGATCGTCACGCCGGGCAGCGCCTGGCGGAGGCCATCCGCGTAGGCCGACACGGCTGCCTGCAGATAGGCCTCGGCGGTTGCGGTCTGCATCCGCTCCAGAAAGCCGGGCAGCGGCGAGACCGCATGTGAGCAGACGACTTCCTCGAAACCGTACTCTGCGGCGATCTCGGCGGTGCGATGTTCGTGGCGACCGTCCACGGTCGCGTGAACGAAGGCAATGGCCACCGCCTCGCAACCGGCTTCACGCGCGCGGCGCAGGGCGTCGTGGACCGAGGCTTCATCCAGCGGATGGAGCACGGCGCCTCGCGCGTCCAGGCGTTCGGTGATTTCGAAATGCCGTGCCGCCAGTGGCGGCTCGCGGTGGATGTTCAGGGCGAACAACTCGGGCCGGCGCTGATCGCCGATGATCGGCAGGTCGCCGAAACCGGCGGTGATCAGCAACGCGGTCCGGCTGCCAGACCGCTCCAGCAAGGCGTTGGTCGCCACCGTGGTGCCTACGCGTAGCTCGACAATGCGTTCCGCGGGAATCGGTGCGCCACGCTTGACGCTCAGACACCGGCGGATGGCCTCCACCGTGGCGTCCTCGTAGTGGCCGGGATCGCGGGAAAGGAGCTTGCAGTGGCGCTGGACGCCCTCCGGGTCGACGGCAACAACATCGGTGAACGTGCCACCGCGATCGACCCAGAAGCGCCATCCCGCCGTCCTGTCACTCAAGTTGGTCATCCGCGCGGGGGAGGGTGAGGTTTGTTGCAGCGCACATATTCGGGTCGGTTCCGTTGGAATTTTTGCGGCTGGTTCATGGACGGGTGGTGAATGACACCTTGAGTGTCAAGGCGGTCATCCCTATAATTCCGCGCCTCATGCGGGGCGTTGGCCATGAGCCGAGAGGGCGTGATCGATTGCGCCCACGCCGACGTCTGAACGAATTGTATCGCCGGGCGGGCTGGTTGAACGGTCACCCGGCGAGCGGACCGGATAAGGGAGCCCCGACCGATCGGGGCTTTTTTATTCTTGAGGAGCAACGCGAATTTTGCAGCGGGAACTGACAGCACTGATCGAGCCGGTCGTCGAGTCACTCGGCTACGAGCTCGTGTGGTTGCAGCTCGCCGCTGGAGACGGTGACCAGTTGATGCGTCTGTACATCGATCATCCGGACGGGATCGTTGTCGAGGACTGCGAGCGCGTGAGCCGTGAGGTCAGTGCGCTGATGGATGTCGAGGATCCGATTTCCGGGCACTACACCCTGGAGGTGTCGTCGCCGGGGCTGGATCGGCCGCTGGTCAAGCCGGAGCATTTCGATGCCTTCACCGGGTCGGAGATCAAGCTGCGTCTGGTCGACAGCATCGAGGGCCGCAAGCGGTTCCGCGGTGTGCTGACCGCCCGGGCGGACGGCGAGATCGAGATGCTGGTGGATGGGACGTCGCATCGTTTTGCGTTGCGCGATATTGAGTCGGCGCGTCTGGTGCCGGAGATATAGGTGGAAGAGTCCTGACAATGGCGGGTGAAATGAACAAGAACGTACTGCTCGTGGTCGACGCGGTGTCCAATGAGAAGGGCGTCGAAAAGGACATCATTTTCGAAGCCATCGAAATGGCGCTGGCGTCCGCGACCCGGAAAAAGAACGCCGAGGACATCGACGCCCGTGTCGAGGTGAACCGCCAGACCGGTGCCTACAGCACCTTCCGTCGCTGGGAGGTCGTTCCGGATGACGCGCCGCTGGCGGACGAGGCGGACGAGGACTACGAAGGTCCCGTGTTCATCGCCGAGTCGCGTTCGCTGCGGTTGTCCGATGCGCAGAAGCAGTATGACGGTATCGAGGTCGGCGACTTCGTCGAGGAGCCGATGGAATCGGTCGAGTTCGGCCGCATCGCCGCGCAGGCCGCCAAGCAGGTCATCGTGCAGAAGGTGCGCGAAGCCGAGCGGGCGCAGGTGGTCGAGGCCTATCAGGATCGCGTCGGCGAGTTGATCACCGGTCTGGTCAAGCGCATGGAGCGTGGCGCGGTGATCATGGACCTGGGCGGTAATGCCGAGGCGATCATCCCGCGCGACCAGCTGATTCCGCGCGAGCCGATGCGTCCGGGTGACCGCGTGCGCGGATTCCTTTATGACGTGCGCCCCGAGCCGCGTGGCCCGCAGTTGTTCGTGAGCCGCACGCGGCCGGAATTCCTGATTGAGCTGTTCCGCATGGAAGTGCCGGAAATCGGTCAGGGCCTGATCGACGTCAAGGGTGCGGCGCGTGATCCTGGCCTGCGGGCGAAAGTGGCCGTGCTGGCGAAGGACAAGCGCATTGATCCGGTCGGCGCCTGCGTGGGCATGCGCGGCTCGCGCGTGCAGAGCGTGTCCAACGAACTGGCCGGCGAGCGCGTGGACATCGTGCTCTGGGACGACAACCCGGCGCAGTTCGTCATCAATGCGATGGCACCCGCCGATGTCGCGTCCATCATCATGGACGAGGACTCGCACGCCATGGACGTTGCCGTTGACGGCGAGAAGCTGGCGCAGGCCATCGGCCGAGGCGGTCAGAACGTGCGTCTGGCCTCCGAGCTGACCGGCTGGACGCTGAACGTGATGACGATCGAGGACGCCGAGAGCAAGGGCGAGGACGAGGCCGAGCGGCTGATCGAACTGTTCCGCAATCAGCTTGACGTCGACGAGGAAGTCGCCGTCATTCTCGTGCAGGAAGGCTTCACCTCGATCGAGGAAATCGCCTATGTGCCGGCCGAGGAGCTGACGCAGATCGAGGAATTCGACGAGGGCATTGCCGAGGAATTGCGCAACCGGGCCCGCAACGTGTTGCTGTCCCGCGCCATCGGTGGCGGCGAGGGCGACAAGGCCCAGCCGGCCGAGGATCTCGTCAGCCTGCCCGGCATGACCGAGGTGATTGCCTACGCGCTGGCCGCCGAGGGTTTCACCAATCGCGAGGAACTGGCCGAAGCCGCGACCGACGAGATCGCGGGTCTTGGTGGCCTGACGGAAGCGAAATCGGCCGAATTGATCATGGCTGCACGCGCCCACTGGTTTGAGGATGAGGAAGCTGCGGCGGACTGAACCCGATCGCAACTCCACCCCATCCACGATTTGAATTGAGAGGACTCGAATGGCTGATATGACAGTCCAGGACCTGGCCAAGGAAGTCGGCATCGCCGTCGATGCGCTGCTGACCAAACTTGCGGATGCCGGGATCAAGGCCACGAGCGCCGACTCCGCGATTTCCGACGAGGACAAGCTGCAGTTGCTGCGTCATCTGCGGACTGGCTCGGGCTCGGTGAAGTTGTCGACTTCCGCTGACAAGCGCATCTCCGTGCCGTCGCGCAAGCGTAGCCAGCTCAAGGTCACGGGCCAGCGAGGTTCGCCCGCGCGCACGGTGAACGTGGAGGTGCGCAAGCGTCGGACGTTC
Organism: uncultured Salinisphaerales bacterium; assembly: GCA_937896565.1. Classification (GTDB taxonomy): domain Bacteria; phylum Pseudomonadota; class Gammaproteobacteria; order Nevskiales; family OUC007; genus Abyssibacter. Next base: position 1,037 of record CALBOV010000393.1, on the reverse strand, counting down.
GTGCGTCGTGATCCCGAAGCGGAGAACGCCGCTGCGGCCGAGCATGAGGCGCAGGCACGTCAGGCCGAAGAGGAAAAGGCACGGCTGGAGGCGGAAGCCGCCGAACAGCGCGCGGCCGAGGAAAAGGCTGCTGCCGAGGCACAGGCCGAGGCCGAAGAGGCGGCGCGTCTGGCCGCCGAGAAGGCGGAAGCCGAAAAGGCCGCTGCCGCCGAAGCCGAGGCGCAAGCCAAGGAAGAGGCGAAGGCCGAACCCAAGCCGGCCGAGGACGAGACGCCCGAAGTAGCCGCCGAGAAGCCGGCCGAGGAAACCCCGGCTGAAGAAGCGCCGGCCGCAGAGGCGGCCGAACCGGCTGCCGCCGACGACAAGGCCGAGGACGGTAGTCCCAAGCGTCGCGTCATCGCCGACGAACTGGCTCGAGGCGAACTGGAAGCCGCGCGCCGCCGTGCCGCGGAGAATCTCCGTCGCGCAGCGAAGGCGCCGCCACCGACCCAGCAGCAGCGGAACAAGAAGGAAGAGGAACAGCGCCGCCGCGAGGAACTGCATGTCGCCAAGGGCAAGGCAGGTCGTCGTCGCAAGTCCGGACGCTCGCCGTCGCGCGTGAAGGTGAAGACCGAGCACGGGTTCGCCAAGCCCACCGCACCGGTGATCCGCGAAATCGAAGTGCCGGAAGCCATTACCGTCGGTGATCTGGCTCAGCGCATGGCGATCAAGGCCACCGATCTCATCCGCGACATGATGAAGATGGGCGAGATGGCGACCATCAACCAGGTGCTGGACCAGGACACCGCGACCCTGCTGGTCGAGGAAATGGGCCACACCGTCAAACGCACCAGCGAGGCGGATCGCGAGGAATCGCTGATTCAGGGTGCGGTCGGTGCGTCCGACGACTCGATCGAGAAGCAGCCACGTCCGCCGGTCGTGACCATCATGGGGCACGTCGACCACGGCAAGACTTCGTTGCTGGATTACATCCGCAAGTCGCGTGTCGCCGCTGGCGAGGCGGGCGGAATCACCCAGCACATCGGCGCCTACCATGT
>CALBOV010000392.1 GCA_937896565.1 uncultured Salinisphaerales bacterium | reverse complement strand
TGGGCGACGCTGTGAAGCTGGCGCGGTTGCGGGGTCAGGCGATGCAGGCCGCGGTTCCGGCTGGCGAGGGTGCCATGGCCGCGGTGGTCGGACTGGATGACGACGCCGTACAGGCCCTGTGCGCGGAATATGCCCAAGGCGATGTGCTCGAGCCGGTGAACTTCAACGCGCCGGGTCAGGTCGTGATCGCCGGCCACGGTTCCGCGGTCGCCAGGGCCAGGGAGCATGCCAAGTCGCATGGAGCCCGGATGGTCGTGCCGCTGCCGGTCAGCGTGCCATCCCATTGTTCGTTGATGGGGCCAGCCGCCGAGGCGTTGGAACAGGCACTGGAGCAGATCGAATTGCGCAGCCCGGCCTGCCCGGTGGTGCACAACGTGACGGCGACGCCTGAGGACGATCTCGCGAGTATGCGCGCCAGGCTGACGGAACAGGTCAAGGCGCCCGTCCGCTGGGTGCAGTCGATCGAGTATCTCGCCGGGGCCGGCGGAGAATTGTTCCTCGAATGCGGCCCGGGCAAGGTGCTGACCGGTCTGATGCGGCGCATCGATCGATCATTGTCGGCTCACGCATTGGGAGATTGGAACGCTTTGCAGTCAGCTCTGAAGGACGTTGAGGAGGCAGTCACGTGAGCGAACACATGCTGAACGGACAGGTCGCACTGGTGACCGGTGCGTCGCGGGGAATCGGCGCCGCCATCGCCAGGGCGCTGGCGGAGCAGGGCGCGACCGTTGTCGGGACCGCGACCAGCGAATCCGGGGCCGCGAGGATTACCGAGTCACTCAAGCCCTGGTCCGGTAGCGGGGCGGTGCTGAACGTGACCGATGCCGACGCCTGCGAGGAACTCGTCAAGGCCGTCACCAAGGATCATGGACCGATCAGCCTGCTGGTCAATAACGCGGGCATCACCCGCGACAACATCTTTCTCCGGATGCGGGACAGCGATGTGCTCGACGTGCTGGATGCCAATCTGATGGGTGCGATTCGCCTGTCCCGGCTGGTGCTCAGGGGCATGATGAAGGCGCGTGCCGGCCGCATCGTCAACATCGGCTCTGTCGTCGGGTCCACCGGCAACGCCGGTCAGGTGAACTACGCGGCCAGCAAGGCCGGGCTGATCGGCGTGACCAAGTCGCTGGCTGCGGAAATCGGCTCGCGGGGGATTACCGTCAACGCCGTGGCGCCGGGATTCATCGAGACGGACATGACCAATGCACTCGATGCCGATACCCGCGAAAGCCTGCTGTCGGCCATTCCGCTGGGGCGTCTCGGAAAGCCGGAAGACATTGCCGAAGCGGTCTCATTCCTATGCGGACCGGGTGGCGCCTACATCACGGGTACGACCTTGCACGTGAATGGCGGTATGTTCATGCCCTAGAAGGACCAAGGATCGGTGTCGGCAAGGGCCTCAAACGGCTGTGCCGGCTCAGGCTAGCCGCGTAAAGCGGGTTCCCATACAATGGCGCGCCACGGCGCGATGACGCCGCGCTACAGCACTACTGAGGAGTTAGTTCGGATGAGCGGAATGGAAGATCGGGTCAAGAAAATCATTGCCGAGCAGCTAAGTGTCTCGGAAGAACAGATCACGCCCGAGGCCTCGTTCGTGGATGACTTGGGAGCTGACTCCCTGGATACGGTCGAACTCGTCATGGCTCTGGAAGAAGAGTTCGAGATCGATATCCCCGATGAAGAAGCCGAAAAAATTGTGACGTTCCAGCACGTCATTGACTACATCAAAGCCAACGCCCCCGACGCGAGCTGAACAGCTCGCGCCATCTCCCGGCGCTGAAGCGCCAGTTCATTTCGCCTAGCAGACGATTTCCATGAAACGACGTGTCGTTGTCACTGGAATGGGCGTCGTTTCACCGGTCGGTTCGACGGTGGAAGGTGCCTGGAAACGTGTCGTTGAAGGCCGCTCCGGCGTTCGAACCATCGACGCCTATGATGTCAGCCACTATCCGACCCGGTTCGCCGGGCTGGTCGAAGGCTTCGATGTCGACGCCTACCTGAGTTCTCGTGACCAGCGACGCACCGACGCATTCGTCCACTACGGCATTGCCGCCTCGCAGGACGCCGTGGCGCATTCCGGTCTGGACATCGCCGCCAATGCCGACCGGGTTGGCGTCAACGTGGGTTCCGGCATCGGTGGCATCGGAACGATCGAGCAGAACGCGGTGGTTCTGGAAAAGACACAGTCCATCAAGAAGATATCGCCGTTCTTTGTCCCGTCTTCGATCATCAACATGGTCTCGGGATACGTATCCATCCTGCTCGGTGCGCGGGGCCCGAATCTCGCTACGGTCTCAGCCTGCGCGACATCCGCGCACAGCATCGGCCTAGGTGCCCGGATGATCATGCACGGCGACGCCGATGCCATGATCGTGGGCGGTGCCGAGGCCGGGTCCAGTCCGATGGGGCTGGCGGGATTCTGCGCCGCCAGGGCGATGTCCACGCGCAACGATGCCCCGGAACAGGCCAGCCGGCCCTGGGATCGTGGTCGTGACGGCTTCGTGCTGGCCGACGGTGCCGCCGTCATCGTGATCGAGTCCGAGGAACACGCCAAGGCGCGCGGCGCGGAGATTCTCGCCGAGCTGGCGGGTTTCGGCATGAGTGGCGACGCCTACCATGTCACCCAGCCGGCCGAGGACGGCAACGGTGCCGCCCGCGCCATGCAGGCGGCCCTGGCGGATGCCGGCATCGGCGTTGATCAGGTCGATTACATCAACGCGCATGCGACCTCAACCAAGGTGGGCGATGTCGCGGAAACCCAGGCGATCAAGGGCGTCTTCGGCGAGCACGCCTACAAGATTCCCGTCAGCTCGACCAAGTCGGTCACCGGGCACCTGCTCGGCGCCGCCGGCGGCATCGAGTCGATCTTCGCCGTGATGGCCATCCGCGACGGCATTGTTCCTCCAACGATCAATCTCGAGGATCCCGACGACGGTTGCGACCTGGACTACGTGCCGACCACGGCGCGCGAACAGTCGGTCGATTGCGTGCTGTCGAACTCCTTCGGATTCGGCGGTACGAACGCCTCGCTGGTGTTTCGCCGCTACGCCTGATCCGGTTTCTTGAACTCGAAACGGTTGCGAATCCCCTGGGATTCGCCCTGTGATTTTCTTGCCCTGCACGCCAAACACCCCGCGTTTTTCCCGGGGTTGCTCGAAAGTGTGGCGCAGAGTTCCGGAACAGGGCGATTCGACATCCTGTTCGCGGCACCGGCCGAGCGGCTGGTGCTGGACCAGGAAGGGCTGAGCGGCCCGTTCTCCTCCTCGGCGGCGGGGTTCCTCGATGCGCTGGATGCCTGGGCGAATGACGCCCGAGCGCAGGACGCGCAGCATGCGGATCTTCCGTTCATCAGCGGATGGCTGATCTTCCTCGCTTACGAACTGCTGGCCGAGTGCGAGCCGCGGGTGCCGGTGTCACCGGATCCTTCCGGCTTGCCGGTGGCCTGCGCGCTGCGCTGCCAGGGCGCGGTTGTCCGTGAGCACGCCACGGGCCGGATCTGGATCGTTGCGGACGATTCCCGCTCGCTGAGCGACATCGAGCGTCGTCTGCAGGTCGCGTCGGCAGCGCTCCCGGTGGCGGAGCTTCCGCCGGTGGATGCCGTGGAGATCGAGGACGCCGCGCGGCTGAAGGAGTCGCTGGCGCGCATTCACGACTACATCCTGGCTGGCGACGTGTTCCAGGTGAACCTGTCCCGTGGCTGGTCCATCACGTACCAGCTGCCCCTGGAGCCCGCCGCGGTCTACCGCCGGTTGCGCGACAGCAACCCCGGGCCGTTCGCCGGTCTCTTCCGGCAGGACGATTGGGCGGTGATCAGTTCATCGCCCGAACGCCTGGTCAAGGTGGAGGACGGATGGATCGAAACACGTCCCATCGCCGGCACCCGGCGCCGGGACCTGGATGCGGATCGTGATGACGACCTGCAAGCCGAGTTGATGGCGCACCCGAAGGAGCGCGCCGAGCATGTGATGCTGATCGACCTGGAGCGCAACGATCTGGGTCGGCTCTGCGAGCCCGGTTCGGTGGAAGTGAATGACCTGATGGTGCTGGAGTCCTACGCTCATGTGCACCACATCGTCTCCAACGTGCGTGGTCGGCTGCGGCCGGGGATCAGCGCCGGACGCGGGATTGCCGCCACGTTTCCGGGCGGCACCATCACCGGCTGCCCCAAGGTGCGATGCATGGAGATCATCCAGGAGCTCGAGCCTGCCGGGCGAGGTGCGTACACCGGTGCACTGGGTTATCTGGACACGGATGGACGCATGGATCTGAACATCCTGATCCGAACCATCGTGACGCGGAACAACGAAGTCCGATTTCGCGCGGGCGCGGGCATTGTCGCCGACTCGGACAAGGACGCCGAAGTCCGCGAAATGCAGGCGAAGGCCAGAGGGCTGCTGCTGGCCCTGGGGCTCGACCCCGACCTGGGCGTGTCGTGACGACTTGCTGGGTCAATGGCGTCGAGAATGCTCAGGTGCCGGCTGACGACCGCGGTTTGCAGTTCGGCGACGGTGTGTTCCGGACCTGCCTGGTCTGGGATGGCCGTGTTCATGAACTCGAGATGCAACTGGATAGGCTGCACCGGGACGCGGATTTGCTGGGCATTCGAGTCGACAGCGACCGACTGCTGCCGGAGATCCAAACGGCGGCCGAGGCACTCGGCGAGGGCGTATTGAAGATCATGCTGACGCGTCTTCAAAGCGGTCGCGGCTACCGACCGCAGTGGCCGGCGGACGCGCGTCGCGTGCTGCTGACCGCGCCCCTCGCCGAACGCGAGGCGGGCTGCTGGAGTCGGGGCATCGGGGTGTGCCTGCTGGACCACCCCCGGGTGCAGGCGTCCCGGATTTCGGCGAGCAAGCACCTGAATCGCCTGGTGCAGGTGCTGGCGCAGCGGGCGGTTGACGCATCGGCCGCCGATGAAGCCGTACTGCTCAATGAGCAGGGGCGGGTCGCATCTGGCAGCATGTCCACGCTGTTTCTGGTTGACCACGCGAACGCGTTGCGGACCCCCGGAGTAGGCGAGGGGGCGCTGGACGGATGCACGAGGACCCTGGTGATGAATCAAGCCAACGCGCGGGGAGTGCCGGTGCGCGAAGGCGCGATCGCCCTCGACGACCTGGCGGCGGCGCAGGAAGTGTTTGTGGTGAATTCGCTGGTCGGCCTGTGGCCGGTTCGGCAGTTCAGCCACCCTGATCCGGGCACCGGCCAAATCGTGACCCGTCGGTACGATGTGCCCGGGCCGATGACCGCGGAGTGCGTGACGGCGCTGGCGCATCCATTGCTACAACGCATGCTGGCGGCGGGTGATCGATGCTGAGGGTGCTGAGCCTGACGTTCCTGGTCGCCGCCGCGGCGCTGGCGGTGCTGGCCTGGGATGTATCCGAGCGGTTGCGGGCGCCGCTGCCGATCGAATCACCTCAGATCGTTCAGTTCGAATCCGGCTCGTCGCTGTCCAGCCTGCTGCGCAAGCTGGAAGGGCGCGGGATTCTCGCGCCGGCCCGAACGACGCTTTATCTGCGCGTCTATGCACGTCTGCACGGCAGCGCGACGCAATTGCACGCCGGCGAGTACGCGCTCGAGCCTGGCATCACCGCACTGGGCCTGCTGGATCTGTTGGCCTCCGGCGATGTGCTGGAGTACAGCTTCACGATCATCGAGGGCTGGACGGTCCGCGAACTGCTGGCCGCGCTGCGTGCACAGGAGGCGATTCGCTGGACGCTGGGCGATCCCGCGCCAACGGCGGATACGCTGATGGCGACGCTGGATCTGGGTGATGCACATGCCGAAGGGCAGTTCCTTCCGGAGACTTACCGCTACGCTCGCGGCGCCAGTGATGTGAGCCTGCTGCACCGGGCTCATCGTGCAATGCGGCGCACACTGGATCAGGTGTGGGCACAACGGGTGGACGGGCTGCCGCTGAAATCGGCCTATGACGCGCTGATTCTCGCGTCCATCGTCGAGAAGGAAACGGGGCAGCCGTCGGAGCGGGGCCAGATTGCCGGCGTGTTCACCCGACGCCTGCAGAAGAACATGCGCCTGCAAACCGATCCGACCGTCATCTACGGCATCGGTGAGGCTTTTGATGGCGATATCCGGTTCCGCGACCTGCGCCGTGATACTCCGTACAACACCTACACCCGCGGTGGCTTGCCGCCGACGCCGATCTGCCTTCCCGGTCGTGCGGCTCTGGAGGCGGCGGTCAACCCGGCCGAGGGCAGCGCGCTTTACTTTGTTTCGCGCGGCGACGGTTCGCATGTGTTTTCCGATACGCTGGAAGCCCACAACGCGGCGGTCAGACGCTATCAGCTGAGACGATGATGAGAGGCCGATTCATTGTGCTCGACGGCGTGGAAGGCGCGGGCAAAAGCACCCAGATGCCGCGAATCGCCGACTGGATTCGCAAGCGCCACGGTGAGCCGGTCACGACCCGGGAGCCGGGCGGCACCCCGCTTGCCGAGCAGATTCGCGCACTGACGCTGGCGGATCAGGACGAACCGCTGCCACCGATGGCCGAATTGCTGATGATGTTCGCCGCCCGCTCGGTGCATCTGGAGAATCTGGTCGCGCCCGCGCTGGATCGCGGCCAGTGGGTGCTCTGTGACCGCTTCGTGGACTCCAGCTATGCCTACCAGGGTGCGGGGCAGGGCGGCCGTGACGAGCCGATCGCCTGGCTGGAAGCGCAGATCGTCGCGGCGCGTCAGCCGGACCTGGTGTTCATCTTTGACCTGCCGGTCGAGCGCGTCATGGAACGTGTACGCCAGCGGCAGGCCATGGACCGGTTTGACCGCGCGGATACCGGATTTCTGCAACGCGTCCGCGACGCCTATCTGCGTCGGGCCGCCGCGGACAGCTCACGCTATTGCGTGATCGACGGGGCGCAACCCGTCGATGTCGTGTCCCGTGTCATCATCGAGCATCTGGAGGCACGATTTGCTTGAGCATGGGCCGCTACCCGGTTGGCAGACAAAGCGTTTTCAACGGCTGAGCGCGCGGCTGTCCGCCGGCACGTTTCCGTCCGCGTTGTTGCTGACAGGCTCCGAAGGCGTCGGCAAGCGTCGGCTCGGAGATGCGCTCGTGCGGGCGGTTTACTGTGAGCAGCGTGGCGATTCCGACCCGGCCTGCGGGCAGTGCGGCGGGTGCCGGCAACTGGCAGCGGGCAGCCATCCGGATCTGGTGATCTGTGAGCCGGAGGAGGGGAAGCAGTCGATCACGGTCGACGTGATCCGGGAATTCTCTCGTAAGCTTTATCTGACGCCGCAAACGGCGGCTGGTCGTGTCGGCTACATGCCGCGCGCGGACCTGATGAACGTCAATGCCGCCAATGCGCTGCTGAAGACCCTGGAGGAACCACCATCCACCGCGCATCTCATCCTGATCGCGGACCGGCCGGCCCATCTGCCGGCGACCATCCGTAGCCGCTGTGAGCAGGTGAGGGCGGTGGTGGAATCCCCCGATGAGGCCGAGGCCTGGCTGGAGGAACAATTCCCGGATCTGTCCCCGGCGTTGCGGCAGCGTCTGGTCATGCAGCCGCTGCTGGCGGAATCCGCTCAGCGCCACGCCCAGCAGGAGAGCGAGATTCGCCGGCAGCTGGATATGGTCTGGTCGCAGCAGCGTGATCCCGTACTGGCCGCTGGTGAGCTTGATGACGAGCTGCTGCCTCGTGTCGGCCGCGTCATCCACAGCTGCATTGCCGATCAATTCAGGCTGCAGATGAAACAGGGCGCGTCGACCCGGGGCCGGCTGGCGATGCAGCGATTGGTCGACGCCAATGCGGCGGCGCTACACTTGAGTCAGACCAGCCAGGCGAACCTGCGTCTGCTGGCGGAAACCCAGCTGATCGAGTGGGCTCGTACCGGCCGACTGCTGACGCAGAACTAGCCGGTTACTGCATGAAGAAGACAGAGAGCGAAAACGCATGAGCGCAAGACCCGGGGGGCAACCAGGAATCCTGACCTTGTCGATCAAGGACAAGGCCGCGCTATATGTCGCGTACATGCCCTTCATCAAGAACGGCGGTTTGTTCATTCCCACGGCCAAGGACTACGTCATTGGCGACGAGGTGTTCATTTTGCTGACGCTGTCGGAATCGAACGAACGCTTGCCGGTTGCCGGCAAGGTGGTCTGGATTACGCCGAAAGGTGCCGCAAACAAGCGACAGCAGGGTATCGGCGTGCAGTTCAGCGATCAGGATGGTGGGCAAACGCAGCGCAAGATCGAGACCTATCTGGCCGGTGCGCTGTCCAGCGACAAGGCCACCAGCACGATGTAGCGTGCCCCGGATATCGGGCTAGCCAAGATTCACGTCGCGGCTGTCCAGCACCCGCACGTCGAAACCCTTCTGGGTCATGATGAAGGCAGCCACCGAGCTGCGCCGGCCGGAATCGCAATACACGACATAAGGCTTGTTGGCGGCGAGGCCGGCGAGCTTCATGCGTAGCAAGTAAAGGGGCAGGTTGCGAGCACCTTCGATGTGCCGAAGCTTGTACTCGCTGGGCAGACGGACGTCGATCAGCTCCGCACCCTCGGTGTTCACCAGATCGTCCGCGACCTCCCGGGAAATCTGTCGCGTGATCGACTGATGAAGAAGGCTGCGAAAATCCTCTTTCGACAGGCGCAGCAGGGTGCCGGCGGACATCATCGTCACCGTGGCATTACGTGTACTGTCGGCGATCAGCGCTTCCTCGCCGAAACTCATGCCCGGACCCAATTCGGCCAGCCGAATCGGCTTCGGGTGAGTTGGCGATTCACGCGTGACCAGGCAGTGGCCTCGATCAATGACGTAGAAATAGTCACCGGCATCGCCTTGCTGAACCACGACGTGGTTGGCTGGAACGTCGATGCTCTCCAGGCGCATGAACAGCGTCTGGAGATTGCCCGCGGGAATCATCTGGAACGCGGGCAGTTGCAGCAGCCGCGTCATCCAGTCATCCGTGTCCGTTGCTGCCGTGCCTGGCGTCAGTTCGTGCACCTCGAACGAACCCGTCTGGTCCCAGGTGAGCAGCACGTCCAGCAGACTGTTGTCGATGCCGATCACGGTCACCGGGCCCAGGCATCGGGCCGATACGCTGCGGGGAATCTGATGGGCAATGCGATGCTTGGCGACTTCGCTGCCGGCCTGGATGCGCTTAAGCGCCTTGCCGGTTTCATCTTCCAGCGCAACTTCACCGCTGATCAGGTAGAGGCTCTCGGTGTTGAGGTCGCCAGCGTGAAACAGGAACTCGCCGGACTTCAACGGCCGAGGCTGGGACTGCTTGAAGAGATCACGCTGGTTTTCCGGTCTCAAGCCACTGATCGGTACCAGTGCAGCGAAATCTTCGAAGCGAAGCGCCTCGGGCATCCAAGTGTCTCCAGACGTGCTGACGATATGACGGGAAAGATAGCACGGTGTCCGCCTGAAACACGCGCTTCGCGGCATCCGCAACTGCGCATAATGTATATTATGTAAAGTAATGTATCGGGCGGCACGGCGATGGTTCGCGTGGTCACGCCAGAGCCCCTCTTCAGCCGGTGTTTCATGAGTCATGCCCCGGGTTTGGGTGTTTACACGGTTTTCAATCGTGTTTCGTTCAGGTTTTGTTCAGGGCGCATGGCGGGAGTCGCCGTTTGGGGCTTCTCGAGTATCGGTGCGCCCGGTTTTCCAACACGCTTTGGGTTGTTTCGTCGTGCTACCGGAACCCTGTCACGGAATCCCATGGTTGTTCACCCGTTAACAGAGTTGAAATATTAAATAAATGTTTTATGATGCGTCTGCTTTTTTGCACAGAACCGGAGAAAGGAAGCATGAAAAAAAGCGAAGAGATTCTAGAAAAGATTCGCGAACTGGAACAGCAAGCCGAGCAAGCACGCAAAGAAGAACTGAGCGACGCGATCGCGAAAATCCGTCAGATCATGAGCGACAATGGAATCACCATTGCCGATCTGGATGGTCGTCGGAGTGGTCGCAAGAGCGGCAGCAATGGCAGCGGCAAAAAGCGTCCGCCGAAGTTTCGGGATCCCGCGACCGGGAATACCTGGGCTGGTGTCGGCCGTGCTCCGAAATGGATCGTGGAAGCCGAAGCGGCTGGAAAGTCCCGCGACGATTTTCGGATCTGATCCGCAGTCAGCAGAACGCTTGCTTGTCTGACGCCAACCGCCTTCAGGCAAGCAGGCACAAAAAAGCCGAGGCGCGTTGCACCTCGGCTTTTTTAATGGCTCACGACAATGTCGCCGCCGTATTTGGTGCCGACGCCCGGAGTCGAACCGGGACACCTCTCGGTACTGCCCCCTCAAGACAGCGCGTCTACCAATTCCGCCACGTCGGCATGAGAATGAGACGCTGATTGACGTTTGTCCGGCCAGCGTCTCCGAGGGCGGCGAATTGTAGTAATCCGCCGTTCAAAAGAAAAGCGCTACTCGGGAATCTCCTCGGAGGGCTCTTCCGCTGCCGGCGCCGGTTCTTCGGGAACGCTCTCGGTTGCGGGCGCTTCCTGCGAAACGCGGTCGACCACGCTGCTCGATTCGTGACGCTGGCTGACCAGATAAGCCAGGGACAGGCTGACCGCGAAAAACAGCGCCGCGGACACGGCCGTCGCGCGCGACAGGAAGTTCGCGGAGCCCCGGGCTCCGAAGACCGTACCGGAGGCGCCACTGCCGAAGGCGGCGCCGGCTTCGGCGCCCTTGCCCTGCTGCAGGAAGACGAGACCGATAATACTCAACGCCAGGATCACCTGGACGACGACCAAAACTGTATACATGATTGAATTGCGTGATCAGGATGCAGCGGATGCGATGCCGAGAAAGTCCTCTGCCTTCAGAGACGCCCCGCCAATTAACCCGCCATCCACATCGGATTGAGCAAAGAGTTCCGGCGCGTTGCCGGGCTTGACACTGCCTCCGTAAAGAATCGGAAGCACGGCGGCAATTGTAGCATTTTGGAGGGCAACCTGTTCCCGCAGAAAGGCGTGAGCGGACTGGGCCTGTTCCGGGGTGGCCGTCTTGCCGGTTCCGATGGCCCAGACCGGCTCATACGCGACGATGGCGTCCTGCAAGGTCTCGACGCCGTGCATGTCGATGACGGCGCTCAGCTGCGCTTTCAGCACGGCTTCCATCTGGCCCGATTCACGTTCTTCCAGCGTTTCGCCAACGCAGAGAATCGGAACCAGCCCGGCGTCATGAGCCATGCCGAACTTCCTGGCCACGGTTTCGTTGGATTCCCCGTAAAGGCTGCGCCGCTCGGAATGTCCGACGATTGCGTACCAGCAGCCAATGTCGCGCAGCATCGTGCCGCTGACTTCGCCGGTGAACGCGCCGGATTCGGCCTGGTCGGCCAGGTTCTGTCCGCCTACGTGGATTTCGGAATCCCCGAGCGTGCGAACCACCGCATCCAGATAAGGAAACGGCGGGCAGAGAATGAGTTTCGCCTTGGAGTGCTTTGCGCCCGCCGCGATTTCCTCGGTGAGGTTTTCAGCCATTGCGAGCGAGCCGTTCATTTTCCAGTTGCCGGCAACAATCGTGGGTCGAGTCATGGATTCATCTGTCCTTGCTGGTATTCAATTCGGTATGGGTTTCAGGCCGCGCTTGCGTCGCGGACCGCCTGAGCAATGTGTTCGGCGTGATGCTTGACCGAGGTGCCATCCTCCCCTTCCACCATCACCCGGATCACGGGTTCCGTACCGGATGGCCGCAGCAGGACGCGTCCGGCGTTTTTCAATTCGGACTCCACCTCGCGTTTGGCCGCCTGTACGGTCGCTGTATTCAGAATACTCGTCGCGTCACCATTTTCGAGTCGGACATTCACCAGCAACTGCGGGTAAAGGTGAATCGGCTCGATCAATTCCTCGAGGCTGCGGCCCGAGTTCGTGATTACTGCGAGCACCTGCAACGCCGTGACAATGCCATCGCCGGTGCTCGTACGGTCCAGGCAGATCACGTGTCCGGATGATTCGCCGCCGATCAACCCGTCGTGGGCGACGAGTTGCTCCATCACGTACCGATCTCCGACCTTGGCGCGCACGAACGGGATCCCCTGCTCTTCCAGCGCCTGCTCCACACCGAGATTGCTCATCAGGGTGCCGACCACCGGGCCACGGAGCTTGCCGCGTTGCTTGCGTGACGCGGCGATGATGTAGACCAGCTGGTCACCATCGACCACCTGGCCGTCGCGCGTCACCATCATGCAGCG
>CALBOV010000391.1 GCA_937896565.1 uncultured Salinisphaerales bacterium | reverse complement strand
GCTCGCCCTGACCCTTCCCGGCTCCGCCGGGGCTTCGGTCGCCAGCTTGCAATGAAACCCGACCACGCCGAGCAGGTCAGCACCATCACGCGCCAGTTCCAGCACGGTGCTGCCGCCGAAACAGAACCCGATGCCGAACAATCTGGACGCATCAACCCGCGGCTGCCCCGCCAGCGCGGACAACGCCGCGTACGCCCGCTTGCGCAGCACGGCGGGCTCGGCCGCCAGCGGCCCGATCACAGTGCGCACCTCCTGCGGGGTGACCTGACGCCGGTCACCGAACAAGTCAGCCGCGAACGCGACGTAGCCCTGAGCGGCCAGCATCCGCGCGCGCTCCTGGGCGTGGTTGCCCAGCCCCCAGGCCTCGTGGACCACCAGCACGCCGGGGCGGGCGTCGGTCGCGGTATCGTCATAGGCGAGATACCCCAGGCAGTTCACGCCGTCGTCTTCGTAGGGAATGTCTTCGGTCTGGATGGTCATGTCGCCTCCTCGCTCCATTCATGAACCTGGATGAACTATTATCAACACTGTTGACCAATAACAGCACGACATTCGCTAAGCTTTCGAACAAGATCAGAGGGGACGACCATGCCTTCGCTAGCAGGAAAAACCGCCACCGTGACCGGTGGCGCGTCCGGAATCGGCCTGGCCACCGCCCGCCGCCTGGCGGCCGACGGTGCCAACATCGCGATCTGGGACATCAACGCAGCGGCCGCGCAAACCGCCGCTGATGAACTGACCCAGGCCGGCCACCAGGCCATCGCCTCGAAGGTTGATGTCTCCAGCCGCGCCGATGTCGATGCCGCGATGGCCCAGTTGCACGACGCGTTCGGCCCCGTATCCATCCTGGTCAACAACGCCGGCATCACCCTGTTCCGCGGCTTCATGGACATGGACGAGGACGCCTGGGACCAGGTGATGCGCATCAACCTCAAGAGCATGCTGGTCTGCACCCAGGCGGTGATTCCCGACATGCTGGCGGCCGGCTGGGGTCGCGTGATCAACGTGTCCTCATCCAGCGCGCAGACCGGTTCGGCCGGCATGGCCGCCTACGCGGCGTCCAAGGGTGGCGTGATCGGGTTCACCAAGGCCATGGCGCAGGAATTCGCCGACAAGGGCATCACCGTGAACAACGTGCCGCCAGGCTTCGTCGACACCCCGATGCTGCGCGGCAGCCCGATCGGCTCCAAGGTCGATGCCATTGCCGCGGCCTCGCCGATGAAGCGCTCCGGCCAGCCGGAAGACATGGCCGCGGCCATCGCCTTTCTGGCCTCCGAGGAAGCCGGCTACATCACCGGCCACACGCTCAGCGTCAACGGCGGCCGCTACTCGAACTGATCCGACGCCGGCCGCTCAGTGGCCGGCCGCGAACCGCGGCCGGCCCAGCGTCGCCAGCGCCAGGCTGCTGACCGCCATCGCGACCATGGTCCCCAGCAGGAACTGGGCGTAGCTGCCGTACAGGTCATAGGCGGCGCCGGCCGCCAGCGGCCCGAAGGCCACGCCCAGGGCGAAGGCGCCCACCATGGCGCCGAACAAGACCCCGTAGTTCTTCAATCCAAAATGCCGGGACGCCAGGTAGGCGATTACATCCACCTCGGCGCCGACGGTCAGGCCGAAGCAGGCTGCCGCGACTGACTGGCTGAGCGGATTGGCACCATCCAGATACAGCAGCGCGCAGGCCAGGATGGGCAGCAGGAACACGAAGGCGCCGACGAACTGGCTCGGCAGCCGGTCAAGCAGAAAGCCCGTGCCCAGCCGACCGATCAGTGAAAAGATGCCGATCAGCGAGGCAACCTGCGCGGCGGCCAGGCGTTCCGCCCCACCGGAGATCAGGATTGGCACGAAGTGGACGATGATGCCCAGCGCCGTGAACGTGAACAGTCCGCAGGCCAGCAGCAACTGGTAGAACGCCCGCATGCGCACGCCCTCGGCGACGGACACGCCCGGCGCCGCGCTGGGTGAACCCACCACCGTCTCATGGCTGCCGCCCTTGTCCTCGGCGCCGCGAAAGAAGAAGAACATCACCGGGAACACCAGCAGGAACCAGATTGCCGCCAGACCCATGAAACCGACGCGCCAACCGTAGGCCCCGATCAGCCAGGTGCCGAGAATGGGATAAACCGTCGCAGCGAGCGAGGCGCCGGAAAACGTGATCGCGAACGCCAGCCCGCGTGACGCCTCGAACCGCGTCGCCACGGCGCTGGTCCACACCGTCGCCTGCAAGAACAGGTTGCCGATGGAGATCAGGCACCACAGGACAATCCAGTTCATCGTGGACCCGGTCGCCGTGCCCAGCAGGCCGAAGGCCAGCGTCATCAGGAACACGCCCAGCAGGCCGACGCGCCGCGGGCCGACGCGATCGACCAGCAGGCCGATCGGCACGCTCATCGCCGCCGCCACCAGCCCGGCGATGGTGATGCCCACCGAGGCCTGGGCGCGGGAGAAGCCGAATTCCTCGGTCACCGGCCCCATGAACGGCCCGATGGCGTAGACGTGCAGCACCGCCGTCGAATAGCCCAGCGCCGCCGCCAGCGGCAGCGTCCCGTGGCGTCGCCATTCGGTCCAAGCAGCTCCTGTCGCGCTCATCCTGTCTCCCCTGAATCGTTGTTGATCGTCGGACGCGCCCGGTAGAACCCCGCGGTCCGGCTAGTTATTCGGTGGTTTCGGTTTGATGATCTTCATGATGACCGAGGCATCGGCCACGGCGCCGCCGTCAACGGTCAATTGCGCATCGAGAAACAGCATGGAGCGCGTCCGCGAACGCAATAAGGCTTGCCCCTCGATGAAATCCCCGACCTTCGCGGAGGCGAAAAAGCGGGTGTTCATCTGCACGCTGAGCATGGCCTTCTCGCCGCTGAGCCACATGGCACTGAGCGTGGCGGTCTGGTCGAGCAGGGTCATCAGCGTGCCGCCGTGGATCACGCCCAGCGGGTTGGCGTGTTCGGGGCGCGCCTCCAGGGCGTAGCGCCAGCCCTCGCCGTCCCGTCGGGACAGCAACGGGCCGATCGCATTGATCAGCCCGTCGATGTTCATCTCGCGCCAGCCGTCCCGTCCGCTCACGCGACCGCCCTACTTGTTCGCCGCGGCCAGCCCGAAGCTGCGACGGATGTGGTCGATCTGTCCGGTCGGCACCACCGGAAACACCCAGGGCTCGCCCGTCTCGCGGATGGCGTCGATCTGCTCGCCCACCTGCTCCACCGTCCACGCCGGCTGATATACCCCGGGGGTTTCGGCGATGTACATCCGCGCCATGCGTCCGGCGATGGCGGCGTACAGCTCGCCGGTGACCGAACAGGCTTCATGCGCCAGCCAGCCGACCATGGGCGCGACCAGCTCCGGCTCCATCGGCGGGTATTGCGAGGTGTCCAGCCCCTCGGCCATGCGCGTGACCGCTGCGGGGACGATGATGTTGCACCGGATGCCATCGGCCTCGCCTTCCAGCGCCGTGACGTTGCAAAGCCCGATCATCCCGGTCTTGGACATGGCGTAGTTCACGACATTGTGATTGCCGTAGATGCCGCTGACCGACGAGGTGAGCACGATGCGGCCATAGCCGGCCTCGGCCATCGGCCCGAAGGCCGAACGCACGACGTGATAGCCGCCACGCAGATGCACATCCAGCACGGCGCTGAAGTCGTCGTAGCTCATGTCCTTGAGCGAGCCGCGCCGTACGTTGCCGGCGTTGTGCACGACAATGTCGATGCGGCCCCAGGTGTCCAGCGCGCACTGGATGATCGCCTGGCCGCCAGCCTCGGTGGCCACCGATTCGGTGCAGGCGATGGCCTCGCCGCCGGCCGCGCGAATCTCGTCGACCACCTGCTGCGCGGGGCCGGCGTCCTCGCCCTCCCCTTGCAGGCTGCTGCCGATGTCATTGATCACGACCTTGGCGCCGCGCTCGGCCAGCAGCAGCGCGTAGGCCCTGCCCAGGCCACGCGCCGCCCCGGTGACGACCGCAACACGGCCATCAAATCGTAGTTCACTCACCGGCGTCTCCTCCGATGTCTCTATTGCTGTATCTGAGTTCAGCCCGCGCGGCTCGGCAGTTCGACGATGGCCGCTCCACTGGCGGACAGCTCGTCGCGATGCGTCTTGGCCACCTGGCTGATCTCCACCATGTGCTTGCCGTTCTCGACGAACTTACGGTCTACCGTACCGTTGATCATGATGGCGTCGCCATCCGGATTGTGCCGGCGGATCTGGCACTTGCTCTTGTGCAGGAAGCCATCATCGCCAATCCAGTTGGTCAGATGGTGCGTCAGCCAGGAGCAGCGCTCCGGACCGTAGTCGTAGGCGCCGGGCGCGCCGACTTCCAGCGCGAAGTCCTCATCCCAGTGCACGCGCTCCGGGCAGTCCGGCACGTTGAAGCGGTTCTTGATGCCCAGACCCGGATGCTTCTGCTGCATCTTCCACGCGAGCTTGTTGGCGCGGATGTAGAGGCCGCCCCAGCCCTGCGCGTAGCAGATGAAGCCGGTGACGGTCATCGGGCCCTTCATCATGGTCGGCAGCTCGTCACCTTCCTGCACGTCCTCCCAGTAACGCGGCGCGCTGCCCCGGATTTCCTCCTGCTCATAGAGCTTGCTGAACTCGGCGAGCTGCTCCTCGGTGTACGGCTCCACCCGGCCACGCGACTCGGTGTACTTGGTGCCGCGCTCGCGGGCCTCGTCACGGTCGGTGCGGAATACCCAGCTGTCGCATTCGGCCAGCGGATCGCCGTCCTGGTTGTAGAACTTGACGTTGTAGATCTGCTGGAAGGCGCGGCCGGCGAAACGGGTCTTGTGCTCGATCAGGTCCTTGAGCGTGGCCTCGGTCGAGATCGCGTCGCCGCGCATCGTGTGCTTGTACCAGGTCCAGTCGGCACCGGCCCACATGGCATGCACGCCGGACAGGCCACCGCAGTAGCCGGAGACGATGCGGCTGGTCGTGAACAGGAAGCTGGGCAGCGCGACGATGTTGCCGAACTTGCTCTGGGCGGCGTAGTCGGGATCGCACCACAGCGGGTTGTCGTCGCCAATGCCATGCGCGTAATGGCGAATCGCATCACGCGAGGCCTCGTAGTTCCACGGCTCCACCGTGTTGGTAATCGGCACGCCGATGCGCTCGCGCAGCTCGGCCAGTCCTTGTTCGGTGATCTTGGGATAACGCGGTGCACCATCAGCCATGGGATTCTCCTCGTGAATTGGGTCGTTATGCAGTGGTGGCGGCAGCGGCTTCGCGGTCACGCAATTTCTTGCGATGGACCTTGCCGGCCGGTGTCTTG
Organism: uncultured Salinisphaerales bacterium; assembly: GCA_937896565.1. Lineage (GTDB taxonomy): Bacteria > Pseudomonadota > Gammaproteobacteria > Nevskiales > OUC007 > Abyssibacter. The sequence continues at coordinate 17,714 of CALBOV010000391.1, read as the reverse complement.
GGAAGCGCGTCGACGAACTCGACGTGCCGGGGGTATTCGTGGCGGGCCAGGCGGTCGCGGGTGAACACCTGCAACTCCTCGGCATAGGCGTCATCCGGCGCCCGGTCGCTGACGATGAAGGCCTTGACCACCTGTCCGCGGGTCTCGTCGGGCACGCCGATCACCGCGGCCTCCTTCACGTCCGGATGCTTGAGCAGCGTGTTCTCGATCTCCACCGCGCTCATGGTCCAGCCGGCGGAGATGATCACGTCGTCGGCGCGACCGGCGTGGTAGAAGTAGCCGTCCTCGTCGATCTTCGCGAGATCCTTGGTGGTCTCCCAGCCATCGCGGCGCCACAGCATCAGCTCGCCGACCTCGCCCGGATCGGTGGGACTGCCGTCGGCGCGCTGCACCTGAAGCTTGAGCCCCGGCACCGGCTTGCCCAGCGAGCCCGGCTTCACCGAGAAATCATCGGCACCGGGGTAGTTCACCAGCACCACGCCGATCTCGGTGGTGCCGTACATGCTGCAGGCCGGCACGCCGAAGGTCTGGTCGATGAACTCCAGCGTCGGCGGGTCGATGGGCTCGCCGGTGTAGGACAGCTTGTTGATCGCGAAGCGAAAATCGCCGCCCTGCCCGGAGGTCCGCATCATCCGGTAATGCGTGGCCGCGGCCGACATGTTAGTGATGCCGAAATCCTGCATCGCCTGCATCAACCGCACGGCGTCGAAGCGACCGGCGAAGGTACCGGTGGTCACGCCCAGGGCCAGCGGCGCCAGCGTGCCGTGCCACAGCCCATGCCCCCAAGCCGGCGATGACGGGCAGAAGAACTCGTCACCCGGTCGAATGCCGGTGCCGTAAAGCGCCGCGAACATCAGCGTGACCAGCGCGCGGTGGGTGTGCTTCACCGCCGCCGGCAGCTCGCGCGTCGTGCCCGAGGTGTACTGGAATACCGCCAGATCGTTGGCGCGGGTCGTGGTCTCGTAGGTCGACGGCAGCGAGGCCAGCTCGTCCATCAGCCCGTCGTCGGCGACGACCACGCGCAGCCCCTCGACCTGATCGGCGATCTCGGCCTTTTCGCGGTTGGTCACCAGCAGCGCCGGCTCGCAGTCATCCACCCGCAGGCGCAGACCGTCCAGGCCGAACAAGGTGAACAGCGGCACGCTGATGGCGCCGCGCATCATCGCGCCGAACAGGCTCACGTAGAACGGCAGCGACGGCTCCAGCATGAACGCGATGCGGTCACCCGGCTCGATGCCGTTGCGCTCCAGCCAGTGCGCGAAGCGCGCCGCGCCGGCGGCGATTTCGTCGAAGCTCAGGATTTCATCGCGGCCATCGGCGTGGGCAATGCGCACCGCGGCGCGACCGCTGCCGTCCGCGTGCCGGGTAATGCACTCGTGGGCGATGTTCAGGCGCTCGCGATCCCCGTCGAACAGCTCCCACAGCGCCGCCGAGCTGGCATGTGCCTGGGCATCCGCGAAGCGGGTGAAATCGGTGAGCTTGGGCATGGGGTCGTCTCGCTGTCGCGGCGGCCTCCGAACCATCCGGCCGCTCTGGAATGACGGCGACTATGACGAAACCGGATCGTAATTTCAAATACTGAACGTGATTTTATATGTTGAATTTTGTATCGCGGTTCGGCATGGTCCAATCTCCGCATGAACGCAGCCGGAAACCCGCATGACCGTGGCCCCTCAAGTCGATGCAAGACCCGACCTCGAACTGGCGAAGGCGCTGGAATCGAGCAAGGCCCCGGCGATCTCGCGCGCGGCGGCCATCCTGCGACTGCTCGGCAAGAGCGACACGCCGCTGTCGTTGCAGGCGATCGCCACCCAGCTCGGACTGGTGCCCAGCACCTGCCTCTACCTGCTGCGCGCCCTGGTCGCCGAGGAGCTGGTGGCGCTGGATGCGACGACCAAGCGCTATTCGCTGGAAGCCGGCGTGCTGACGCTGGCCCGGCACTGGTTGCGGCATAACCGGTTCACCGATCTGGCGCAGCCGGCGCTGGACCGGATCAGCCAGGCGCATCAGGTCACGGTGCTGGGCGTGCAGGTGGTGGGGCTGGAGCACATCATCGTGGTCGCCGCATCGCAGTCGCGGGGCAATCTCCAGCTCAGCGCCCAGATCGGCAGCCGCTTCCCGGCGCTGATCAGCGCCACCGGCCGCTGCATCGCCGCCTTTGGTGATCATTCAAAATCCGAACTGGAATCCCGATTCCACAAGCTGCGCTGGGATGATCCACCGTCACTGACCGACTGGTGGGCGCAGGTCGACGAGACCCGGGAATGCGGCTTCGGCGTCGACAACGGGCATTACATTTCCGGCGTCAGCGTGCTGGCGGCACCCGTGTGGAAAGCCCCTGGTCAGCTAAGCCACGCCCTGGTCGCAATCGGCATCGGCAGCGCCGTGCAGCGCGCCGGCACCGCGGATCTGGGCAGGGCACTGGCCGACGCGGCGCAGCTGCTGTCGAATCAGCTCAGTGGTGGATAGCCAACCGCCTGAGCAACATGAGGCGCTGAATGCGGGCACTTACCCGGGCTGTTGCAACACGGCAGCGACGTTCGGCGTGACCACGCTACGGTCGAGAATCTCGGCCATGCGCTCCACCGGCAGCGGATCATCCTGCCGCAGCCACCAGCCGACCAGCTCGACGATGCCGCTGACGATCAGGATCATCCCGGCCTCCGCCGGCAACCAGCCTTCCGGCCAGGTCTGGTTGCGGACGATCTCCTCGGCCACACGCAGGAACTCGTCGCGGGTCGCCGCCGCGGCGCTGCCAGTCAGCAGGATTCGCCAGAGACGGCGCCGCCCTTCCACGTAGCGGCACAGCGCCAGCATCGATTCACGCAGATCGCCGCTCTGCACCACCGGCAACGCCATCTCCACCAGCTGTTGCACCTGATCGCCCGCCAGGTCGTTGAGCAGCGCCTCCTTGGCCGGGTAATGCCGGAAGAACGTGGTGTAGCCCACGCCCGCCCGGGTCGTGATCTCGCGAATGGACAACTGTTCGAGGCCGCGGTCGCCGAGCAGGTCGACCAGGGCCGCCCGCAGCGCCTTGCGCGTACGCACCGGTTTGGCGTGCTGCGCGGTGGACAGGTGCGGCATGTAGATCTTCTGGGACACCGAAGCCTCTGGGCAATCGTTCCTATATTCGCCCGTTGAACCGAAATCCGACGAACGCGCATTGACAGGATAACGGACCCTCCGCAGTCTAAATGAAACTAAATGGTTCATTTAATGAACCGAGCGCGATGACGACGGAGCGTCGCGCCGACAGGAGGAGACAGGGCAATGACGGGAATCCGGCCTCGGATTCGGGCGTCCACCCGGATGATCGCCGTGATCGTGCTGGCCTGTGCGCAGGGAGCGGCGTGGAGTCAGTCGCCGGATGAACCATCCGCTGACGGTGAGGGCGAGGCACTGGACTTCCTGTTCGAGGAATCCGGGACCTCGGAGGCGGACAAACGCGAGCAGACGGAATCGGAGGAGACCCCGGCCCGGACCGCGCAACCCTACGAGGAGACCATCCCGCTGCCCCAGGAACCCGCCACCGCCGCGTCGACATCTCCCCGCCCCCGCTCGATCGAGGAAATCGTCGTCACCGCCCGCCGCACCGAGGAAAACCTGCAGGACGTGCCGGTCGCCATCGCAGCGATGAGCAGCGACGATCTCAAGCGCGAGCAGATCAACAGTCCGTCCGACCTCAACGGCCGCGTGCCGTCGCTGGTGATCAGCAGCGGCAGCCAGATGCGCAATACGGAAACGCCGACCATCCGCGGCCAGGGCGCGCAATATGGCGCCAGCCCGGGCGTGATCATCTATCTGGCCGAAGTGCCCATGCCCTCCGACCCGGTCGCCAACTACCAGGGCGGCCCGGGCAAGTTCTTCGACCTGGGCAATCTTCAGGTGCTCAAGGGCTCGCAGGGCACGCTGTTCGGGCGCAACACCACCGGCGGCGCACTGCTGCTGGAACCGCAGCGCCCGCTACCCGAATTCTCCGGCTCGCTGGGCGCCAGCACGCAGATGCTCTCGGAGGACGACCTGCGCGGCGAACGCTACGAAGCCGTGTTCAACACGCCGCTGCTGGGCGACCGCCTGCTCGCCCGTTTCGGTGGGCAGATGGTGCATCGAGACGGCTTCACCAAGGACGTGGTGACCGGCAAGGATTACGACGACAAGAACTACTGGACGGCGCGCGCCGGTCTGCTCTGGCAGCCCTCCGACCGCGTCAGCAACTACCTGATGGGCAACTGGGCCGACGGCGACACCAACGGCACCGCCACGGTCATCGAACGCATCAACCGCGAAGGCCTGAACCAGGCGATTCCCGGCGCCATCGGCCTGGGCGGGCTGACCCGCATCCTGCCGGGGATCGACCTGGGCCAGGTCGCCAATCTGGGCTGCCTGATCCTCAACGTGTTCGGGCCGTCGACCAACTGTGGACAGGACATCATCGACGAGCAGGCGGCGCGCGGCATTCGCCGGGTGGAGCTCAGCGGTGACCCCAACGACATTCTCAAGACCGCGTCTGTAATGGACAAGCTAAGCATCGGCCTCACCGACAACCTCTCGCTGATCAACATCGCCAGCTACTCGACGCTGGAACACAGCTACCGCTGGGATCTCGACGGCTCGCGGGCCGGGTTCAACGAGTTCATCAATCCGGAAGATGTGCTCCAGGCCGATGTCCGCACCATCACCGAGGAATTGCAGTTGCAGGGTGCGGCGCTGGACGGCGCACTGAACTACGTGGTCGGTGGCTACTACGAAAACACCGAGGCCTCCGGGCGCATCATCGCCACCTCGCTGCTATTCGTTGAAGTGGATCAGCGCTACACGCAATCCAAGGAATCCTTCGCCCCGTTCGCGCAGGGCACCTATCACCTGGGTGATCTGTTCGAGGGCCTGTCCGGCCTGAACCTGACGCTGGGCGTGCGCCGCACGACGGACAAGACCAGCGGCGCGGCGTCCATCACCCAGGTGGCCGCGGGCCTGATTCCGCTGGTCGACAAGAGCTTCGAGGCGGAGGTCGACAACGCCGAATGGACCTACACCGCCGGGCTGGACTACAAGCTCGACAGCCACCTGCTGTACGGCAAGGTCAGCCGCGGCTACAAGACCGGCGGCATCGCGACCATCTCGGTGAACCCGGCGCGCTATACCTACGACCCGGAATTCGTCACCAACTACGAGCTGGGCCACAAGTCGGATTTCCTGATCGCCGACGTGCTGCCGCTGCGAGTGAATTCCGCCGTGTACTACACCGACTACACCGGCCTGCAAAAGGCCAGCATCGACGCCTATGTCGATCCCGACAGCCCCAGCCCGGTGCCGCAGCTCGGCCAGTCCATCTTCAATGTCGGCAGCGCCTGGGTCGCCGGCTTCGAGACCGACATCACCATCCAGCCGCTGCCCGGCCTGACGCTGCTGGGCACCTACGGCTACACCCGCGCCGAGTACGAGGAATTCAGCCTGTTCTACAGCGGCGCCTCCCCGCAGCTCGACTGCTCCGGCGAGGCGGTGGAAGGCGGCAACATGATCGACCTGAGCTGCATTCCCTTCCAGTCGACGCCCGAGCACCAGTTCAGCATCTCCGGACGCTACCTGCTGCCGCTCGACCCGGACAACGGAGATGTCGAGGTCTCGCTCACCTACGCCTGGACCGACGAGCAGTACAGCGGCCAGTCCTCGCCGCCGGAAGCCGAACCCGGAGCCTGGATTCCATCCTCCAAGCGGGTGAATGCCAGCCTGAGCTGGTCCCGGATTCTCGGCTCCGGATTCGACGCGCGACTGTGGGCAACGAATCTCACCGACGAGGTGGACCGGATCTCCAACAGCAACCAGTGGAATCTCACCTACTTCCAGAGCTCGTTCTATTCCGAGCCCCGGATCATCGGGCTGGACCTCAGCTACGACTGGTAGCCACCGCAGACACGACCGACGCAAGGAACCGCTAGCCATGACACGGACCGACGGAGAAACCATCCTGCTGTGGACCCTGCCCGCGCTGGGACTGATCTGGCTCTCCGCCTTTCTGCTGTTTCCCGGGTTCGTGCACCCCATGTCGCCGACCATGAGCGCCGACGAGGTGGCCGCGTTCTACCGTGATCCGGAGAACCTGCCGCGCATCCGCTTCAGCATGATCCTGTTCAACTGGTTCTGCGTGGCATTCATCCCGATCATCGCGATGATGGCCTTGCAGGTGCGCCGCATGGGCCACCGCACGCCGATCCTGTCCTACTGCATCATCTGCTGCGCAGCCGGCGGACCCACGCTGTTCCTGATCGCCGATCTGTTCTGGCTGCTCGCGGCCTTCCGGCCAGATCGCGACCCCGAGCTGATCATGCTGTTCAACGATCTGGCCTGGGTGACGTTCACCACGCAGGTGGGCTATCTCATTGCCCAGAGCCTGTTCCTGGCGGCGGCGATATATCTCGATCGCCAGGCCGAGCCGGTGTTCGGCCGCTGGGTGGCCCACTTCAACCTGCTGGTCGCCGTCGCCCTGGTGCCCGCTGCCTTCGCGAGCCTGACCCTCGAAGGTGCCTTCGCCTGGGATGGCCTGCTGTCGTTCTGGGTGAAGAACATCGCCATCGGTCTGTGGATTGTGGTGATGGGCTGGGTGATGGCGAAAACCGTGCTCAGGCAGCACCGGGCCGAGGCGGCCGTGGCATGAGCGTGACGGCGGTCGACCCGGCTCCAGCCGGTGGCGGGCTGAGCCGCTGGCGGAACCATCCCAAGTTCGAGTTGTGGCTGGCGTTCTGGACGATGATCGTCTTCTACAACTTCTTCTTCATCCTGTTCTTCGCCTACACCCGGGTGCAGCCACCGCCGGAACCGGCCTGGGCCATTCCGCGCGTGCTCGAATGGTTCACCAGCCATCGCTTCAACCTGCTGTCCGGCTTCGCGATCGTCTTTCTCGTCACCGGCCTGACCGGCGCCGCCAACGCGCTGATCGCCTATTCGATGCGGCGCATGTCGGTCAGCCCGGCCTTCGCCCACGCGTATCTGGTCATCTACGCGCTGAGCGCCGTGCCCGGCATGCTGCTGACCTGCATCGCCATCACCGTGGCGGCGATGCGCCCCGAGCGCGACCCGCAAGTGATCGCCTGGCTCTACGACTTTGCCTTCATGGCCTTCGACGGAACCATGGGCGTGTTCCTGATCGGCTCGCTGGTCTGGATGGTCGCGATTCTGCTCGACAAGAACCGCGTGTTCCCAAAGTGGTTCGCCTACCTGAATCTCTGCAACGCGCTCACCGAGGTCGTCGTGGCCCCGGCCTGGATGTTCACCGAGGGCGTGTTCGCCTGGGACGGCGCCATCACCTGGTGGATCGATGTCGCCGTTTTCATGATCTACACCACGGTGTTCATCACCCTGCTCCGCAACATGATCATCCGCGAGGATTTCAGCGATGGCCCTCTGCCGGACTGATGTCGCGGCGGCCACCGCTCCAGTGAGGCTTTCATGGCACTAGCCGCCCACCCGACGCATCCGCAACCGCGCGTGCCCGGCCAGCCGGACATGTGGTTCTTCATCCTCTTCGAGGCCTTCCTGTTCACGAGCTACTTCATCGTCTACATGGTGTGTCGCGTGCAGGACCCGGCCACCTTCCTGCAATCGCAGCAGCTGCTGAGCCTGCCCATCGGCGTCTTCAACACGCTGATCCTGCTGGTGAGCTCCTGGTCCATGGCCCGCTGCGTGCAGGCCTCGCGGGATCATCACTACCCGGCCGCGCTGAACGGCGCCTACCTGACGATCGCCTTCGGCCTGTGCTTCGCGGCGCTGAAAGTCCTCGAATGGACGCTGGAGTTCGACAAGGGCATCGGCATCACCACCAACGAATATTTTTCGTTCTATTTCTTCCTGACCGGCATGCATTTTCTGCATCTGCTGATCGGCTTCATCTTCCTGGGCATCGTCGTGGCCCAGCTGCGGCGCGGGCATCAGCGTTCGCAGACGCTGGTCGAGACCAGCGCCACCTACTGGCACATGGTCGACTTCCTCTGGATCAACATCTTCGCGCTGCTCTACGTGGTCAGGTGAACCGGAACATGCACACCCCCAACACCCCTGCGCTCTCGGACAAGCGACTGACCCTGGTCTGGGTCATCCTGTCCGCGATCACGCTCGCGCAACTGCTGGTGCTGGTTGGCGACTCGCCCGGGCATCTCAACCCGAACGCGGTCGCCACCTTCAGCATCATCCTGATCTCCCTGTTCAAGGTGCGCCTGATCATCCGGGAGTTCATGGAAGTGCGGCATGCCCCACCCTGGCTGCGCTGGGGCACGGATGCCTGGCTCGCGACCACCGCCGTCGGCCTGCTGGGCACCTACATGATCGGCATGGCCTGAGCCCGGGCGCGGCGTCGCCGGGTCGGGGCAAAACGACAACGGGAGACGACACAAATGATTTCAGCCGAGCAATACGGCCCCTGGGCCATCATCGCCGGCGGCTCGGAAGGCATCGGCGCCTGCTTCGCCCACCGGCTGGCCGCCAGCGGCATCCACCTCATCCTGCTGGCCCGCCGCGTTGAACCACTGGAACGAACCGCCGACGCCCTGCGCCAGGAACATGGCGTGGAGGTCCGCACCCTGGCACTCGACCTCAGCAGCCCGGATGCCCTGTCCCGGATACGCGCCATTTCGCACGACGTGGAGGTCGGCGCCCTGATCTACAACGCAGGCGGCGCCGGCAACGCGGCGGCGCTGGTCGACCAATCGCCGGAATCCGCGCTCGACAACCTGCACCTGAACACCAGCACACCCACCGCACTGGTCCAGCACTTCGCCAAACCCATGCGTGACCGCGGCCGCGGCGGCATCCTGCTCATCGGCTCGCTCGGTTGCATCGCCGGCACCAAGGAGCTCGCGGTTTACAGCGCAGCCAAGTCCTACCTGCTGACCTTCGGCGAAGCCATCTGGGCGGAACTGACACCCCACGGCGTGCACAGCCTCGTGCTCGTCATCGGCCGCACCCTCACCCCGGCCCTGCAACGCGCCGGCCTGGGCGACACCGAAGACGCCCCCGCCGCCGACCCGGAGCAGATGGCCGCGCTAGGCCTGGACAACTGGAACAACGGTCCCGTGCTCGTTGACCCAAGCCACATGCAGGCCTTCGAGGCCATGCGGGCCATGCCGCGTCGCAAGGCGGTGGAGATCATGGTCAGGTCGATGGAGCAGCAGAGGAAGCGGTAGCGGTACGAAGCCTTCAGCGAGGCTGAGTCGATGGCGCGTTGCCATATTCATTTCCGCTTTCGGCCAAAAGAAGCCCTGGACCAGCTATCGTTGCATTGTTTGAAATCACCCGGAGCTCAGATCTGAGGCGCGCCGGAGTGAACACCGAACTTTACGCTCACAGATTTTTCGAGCGATTCAACGAGACACGGCACACACCGGAAGAAAATATTATACCGTTGGCGAATTTTGATAGGCGGCGATTCTCTAGGAGATTTATCACCCGACCCGCTTTCTGATGGGAAGGAATGTTGCTACCATCACTAGGCACGAATCAGTGTCGAAGTAAAGATCCTCGAGAACACCTAAGCAGATTCGTCATCACCGTTAGCTTCCAATGGAAGCCTTAGCTGCTTGGTTCCATTGGTTGGCTTAGTGGCAGACAACCAAACATCTTTGATTTTCAGGGGAACCCCTTTTACGGTGGCGCCTACTTTTTTCAAGTCCGACATCACCAATGCTATACCTGCCCTCAACTCTGGGTAGTCTTTAAGGGTTTTGAGAGTTATAAGAGAACCTGCCGCAGTAATGAACTTCTTGTCCTCAACAAACAAGAGGAAGTGCTCTACGAGGCTCCCGCGCCCCCAGTATGCTTCGATAGTAAACGTCTGTTGAAGACCATGGATCTCGAGTGATTTATGCAGCTCGGACAATACCACGCTCGCCATTTCTTCGAGAACCGCTTCTTCGAGTTCACCGCCAAACAAGTGGCTATGGACGGTAATCGTACAAAGGTGCATCTGATCTCAACCCCCCGGTTCTTCTAGCCTTTAAAGACCAACTTCGAAAATTGACAAGCCCCACCCGACAATTCTCACTTTGATGCCCCGAGACGCCGAATCCACCTACCAAACATCACGCTATCTGGCTCGCCGCTTCAGTTACGAAAAACTTAAAAATTGCACAAGATCTATTTCACCCCACATCCGGAATTTTTCTTACTTAGCCGGTCGCGCTTTTCCAGTTTCAACTGAACGCCTCTTTCCGCGAAGCCAACCTGTCGCCATCCAGCGATGAGCCTCCCGAAGCTCCGCCCTGATGCCAAACCTTCACTCGAGCCTCATCTTCCTCAGAACTAAAAAACGTCTGAGGGTTCTCCAAGTGGTCAAGAGGTTACTTGACCGTCACTGACTGTCATCCTGACCCGCCAATTGTGCCGGAACGCCTGATCGCAGCCAACCACCAGCCTGTTTCGCCAAATTCGCTTTGACCGAGTTCATCGACAAGTGGCGAAACACTACAAAGCGGTGCGTTTCGCCAACCGAGCGAGCCCCCCCTCTGAGGTAGCCGTGGTAGGCATGAAACACTAGCTCCACACCTCCGCTCCAGGAATTAGGAAGCTCTCGGTGAGAGTTTCCCGACAAACAACTATGGTGTTGGTCGCCCAGAAAAGTCCCTTCGCGGTGAATACGTTGTGTGGATACTCAAGAACGACCACGCAGGGTAGACGAACCATACGGATCGTGAAATTCATCAGGTGTTATCGTAACTCTGATGCCGACGCGCATCAGATGGCAGAACGCAGACTGGGACTACGGTCCCGTGCTCGTCAACCCAAACCACGGGAAGGCCGTGGAAACGGTGCGGTCGATGCCTAGACGTAAGGCTGTGGAGAGAAGGGGGGGGTAATTGGGGGGGGGGGCAGCGGAGACGATAGCCGAGGACCCATACCAATAGCTCTCCAACTGCGGCATGATGCGGAATTGAAAGAAATTTATACGACGAATGCTGAATTCTGTACCCATTCGGTACATGGGAACAAAGAGGCAGCTGGCGAAGCACGTACGCCGACTGGCCGAGTTTGCGTCTTCCGAAGGTTCATTGACAGACCTGTTCTCGGGTATGGGCTCGGTGGCGGCGGAACATGCGGGCATACGCCACATCGTGACTAACGATGCGATGTCGTTCACCGGTGTGCTCGCGCGTGCCCGCTTCCTAGGCAAGAATCGGAAGCTCTCAGCCTCCGACTTGATCCATACGCTGCGCCCGTTGATGCGCGAGCAGAAGAGCTACCTAGCGGAAAAGTTTCGAGATGAGCTCGCGGCGGAAGCACGGGTGCTTGATGGGTCCGCGGCAGAGCTCATCGCGCATATGGACGCAGTTCGTCACGCTGGTTGCGACGATTCGTTCCGACGTCGCGCGATTAACGCAAAGACTTGGAGCGGCGCGCCAGCATTCAAGATGGCATGCCTGTACTACGCAGGCGGTTACTTCAGCCTACGTCAGGCAATCGAAGTGGACGCGATCCGCTACGCTATCGAGTCCGTTCAAAAAGGACGAAATTACGAAGACTGGCTCCTTGGTGCTTGGCTGGCAGCATGCTCTCGCGTGATCAACTCTCCAGGACACACCGCACAGTTCCTTAAGCCCAACAGCCATACCGCCACCAAGCGAATCCAGTCTTTCTGGCGCCGCTCGATTTGGGATGAGTTTAAGAATGCTCTAGCTGATCTAGAGCAAGTCGGGCCGGAGCCATGGCGGGCTGGCAACCGGGCCTTGATATCCGATGCGTTGGCTCTGTTTGAAGGGAAGCAGCTGGCAGGAACAGGTGTCATTTACGCCGACCCCCCCTATACCAAGGACCAATATTCGCGGTTCTATCATGTATTTGAGGCCCTGTACCAATACAGCTATCCGAAAATTTCGGGAATTGGTCGCGCCGTACCAGTGGACGAGCGCTTCTCGACAGGCTTCTGCCTCGTCACTCAAGTTGAGGCGTCATTCATCACACTATTTGAGGGTGTCGCAGCATTAGGCGTTCCCCTGGTTTTGAGCTACCCCTCGGATGGCTTACTCGCCGCAGCAGACAGCAGCGTGAAAGAAATCGCAAAAGGCCGACTTCAAATTACGCATCACGAACGCATCTTGCACTTGCACTCAACCATGGGCGCCTCCAAAGGCGTCAGGTCTAAGCCGACAACGGAAAACATCTATGTCTGCCACCCAATCTAAAGCTCCAGCCGGCGACCTGCGCAGTCTGCCGATGGATCAGATCGACCCGAACCCTGGCAACCCCCGACTGATTTTTCCGCAAGAAGAACTCGATAAACTTATTGAGTCAATCTCGCACGAAGGCGTACTAGTGCCTATCGTGGTTTTTCCAAACAAGGACGGACGATACACCCTTGTAGACGGCGAACGCCGCTTCAGGTCGGCGAGAGATCTCGGTCTGACTGACATCCCAGCGCTTATTACTGGTGAGCGTACCGAGCGAGACTTGCTCGTACAGATGTTTAACATTCATCTCATCCGAGAGCCTTGGAGAGATCTCCCAACCGCCAAAGCACTGGGGCGGTTGATTGAAGAGATCGGCAATGCTTCCACCGATGCCGCGACGGACAAGCAGCTACGCTCACTGACAGGACTCTCGGTTGAAAGAATCAAGCAACTCAAATTCGCCCTGACGCTACCTGAGAAATGGCAGGATTATGTTGCTGCCGGCACTATTCCGTTAAACTGGTTTTGGGAACTCGACAAAAACGTAATTAGACCCCTCTCAACCGAACGCCCCAGCATTGTAGGAGACTTGGGAGAACAAAACATCGCCGAGGCATTTATAAAAAAACGCTTAGATGGCATTTCCGGAACTGACACAGTCTCGCTGCGCAAGGTGCGCCCTATAATAAAATTTGCCAAGGCAGATGCTGACGCAACTGGTGAAGAAAAGAGCCATTTGGACGACATTATTCGGTCGCTCGTTATTGATGAAAACTTCACAATCGAAGAGGCATACGAAGATACGGTTCAGATCACTGTCGAGACCGACAAGCTCGGCCGTCGAGCGGAAACGATGGTAGCGAATTTCCAGCGCTTACTAGGCAAGGCTTCTAATGAGGATGAGCTCGAGTACATTAAAGGAATTGGTCAAGATCTCATCAGCAAACTTAGCGATCTCTTTGAACACTACTAATACTAATCTCCGTGGATTCAATTGACTTCGAAGATTACGAGAGGCCGGTGTCATATGACTCGAAGGCAGTCGAAAGCTTTGCCGAACGCCTAGTCGCGAGTGGCCATTGGAAGAAAGGGGACACACTTGATTTGCAAGACGGTCTTCGGTGGCGTCCGGCTCTCGTCAGCTCTGATGGACAGAAGATCGCACATCTGCATTTCGCCGAGGAGCTTAGATCCTATGTAGTTAAACGAATTCAGGCCTCTCATTCAATTGGCCTCATCGTTCACATAGTCCTCCCACTGGCAGCACTTTATGACTCAGAAGTATTGGCTGTACTCGCTGATTCAGACGCGATTGTGCATGTCGTAGACAGTGATGTTGAGAAGGCAGAACACCATCTGGACGCGCTATCCAACGCCCAAGTCCCGATTAGCCCTGAAGCACGCAAGCATGTGGCTCTCGCCAACTGGCATCGAATGCGTGACGGCTCGAACAACGAAAAGGGAAAGCGGTTCGAACGATTTCTCGGTTTCCTGATCGATCAGACGCTTGGCTTGAAGGTTGTTGAGCGAAATTATCGTGGCGATACCGATGAGATTGACTTAGTGGCCCAAGTCGTACGCTACACCGGCACTACTAGCTGTTGGTTTCAAGAAGGTGTGCCATTCATTCTGATAGAGGCAAAAAATCGAACCGAGCCAACCTCCCAGTACATGGTCAGTAACCTCATTCGCCGCTTGCAGACCAAACGCGGCACGGCACGGGTTGGAATATTATTCACCACCTCTAAGTTCACAAACGATGCCACCATGGAGGTGTTGAAGATCGCTGAGGGAACACTCACAGTTACATTGGTCAAGCCCGAAGAGATCTTAGATTGGATTAATGCTGAAAATCCAGACTCTTATCTTGAAGATCTCGTACGTCGCGCCATGCTTCGTTGACCACTTCTATAAAACGACACGCCAACGTCGACCACCCCGTCAGCTGCCAGCCACCAAAGTGACCGAGGAATCAGCTTCGATTCATTCAGCTGAATTCCCCGGCCAAGCGGTTCCCATCTAGAACTGATTCATCCCGCCGTCCACGAACAGCTCGATTCCATCGTAAGCTTCCCCAGATCAGCGACAGGTAGGAAGTAGAACTTTCTGGCACATTGCCAGCCAGGAGGTTTGAGATGAAGAAGTCCCGATTCAGCGAGTCCCAGATTGTCGCGATCCTGAAGGAAGCGGATGCCGGTTTGCAGGTCAAGGAGGTCTGCCGCAAGCACGGCATCAGCTCGCCCACGTACTACAAGTGGAAGTCGAAGTACGGCGGGATGGAGGCATCGGACCTGCGCCGCGTGAAGGAGCTTGAGGCCGAGAACGCCCGGCTCAAGCGGATGTACGCGGATCTGGCACTCGAGAACACAGCGATGAAGGATGTCATCGCAAAAAAGCTCTAGGGCCGAGCGACAGACGCGAGGTCGCACGCTACATGACGGCCACTCACGACCTACCGGTCGCCGCGGCCTGCCGATGTGTGTCGCTCTCTCGGTCGGCCTACTACCGCGAACCTGATGATTGGACAGTGCGGGATGCCGAGATCATTGCCGTGCTGGCTGAACTGGTCGCCGAGCGGCCCAGTCGGGGATTCTGGAAGTGCTACAAGATCATCCGTCGCCGAGGCTATGACTGGAATCACAAACGGGTCTATCGCGTGTACACCGCCATGGGCTTGAATCGCCGGCGACCGGCCAAGCGACGCCTGCCCAAGCGTGAGCGCGTGGCGCTGTACATTCCACGGATGCCCGATACCGTGTGGTCTGTCGATTTCATGAGCGATGCGCTCTACGACGGAAAGCGATTTCGGACATTCAATGTCGTCGACGACTTCAATCGCGAGGCGTTGCATATCGAGATCGACACCTCACTCACCTCTGAGCGTCTGGTGCGCGTCTTTCAGCGCTTGAAGG
Source organism: uncultured Salinisphaerales bacterium (assembly GCA_937896565.1). Taxonomy (GTDB): domain Bacteria; phylum Pseudomonadota; class Gammaproteobacteria; order Nevskiales; family OUC007; genus Abyssibacter. The sequence continues at coordinate 2,653 of CALBOV010000391.1, read as the reverse complement.
CGGAACACGGCCTGCCGCAGGTCGTGCGGTGCGACAACGGGCCGGAGTTTCTGGGCGAGGCTTTCACCGCCTGGGCCAAACGGGCGGGCTTGGCGGTCCAGTACATCCAGCCCGGAAAGCCGAATCAGAACGCCTACGTGGAACGCTTCAACCGTACGTATCGCGAAGAGGTGCTGGACCAGCATCTGTTTGCCAGCTTGGACGATGTCCGCGACGCCACCTACTGGTGGATGATCGAATACAACGAGGAACGACCGCACGATGCGCTGGGCGACATGACCCCAGCAGAAGTTAGATCACTTGCTGCCAGAAACTCTACTTTTGAACTGTCGCCTTGACGGGGAAGCTTACGCTTGGCCGTCGCCGCCTGCTCACCTCCGCCGAACAGTTCGTCGAGACCGGTGGTTTCGGTGAGGCCGGGGCTCACGACGTTGACGCGGATTCTGCGTTCCTTCAGATCGAGGATCCAGCTTCGGGCGAAGTTGCGAACCGCGGCCTTCGACGCCGAGTAAACGCTGAAATTCTCGGTGCCCGCGGTGCCAGTCGTGGATGACGTGAGCACGATTGCAGCGCCATCACGTAACAGCGGCAGCGCCTTCTGAACGGTAAAGAGCACCCCTTTCACATTGGTATCGAACGTGCGCTGGTAGTGCTCCTCGCTGATCGCTCCGAGCGGCGCCAACTCGCCACCGCCCGCGTTGGCAAACAACACATCAATCTGACCGTGATGTTGCTGAACCGTGTCGTACAGACGGTCGAGGTCTTCCAGACTGCCCGTGTCCGCTCGAACCCCAACGACATTCCCGGGAATCTGCCGGATCGCGGCGTCCAGTGCTTCCTGCCGGCGTCCGGCGATGAAAACGGCTGCGCCATCCTGAGCAAATGCACGCGCGGTCGCCAGCCCGATTCCGCTCGTTCCGCCGGTGATCACGACAACCTTGTTTTCGAATTGACTCATTGTCCTTCTCCAAAACGTGGAGCAAGACAGCCCTGCTCCGTCCAATGACTTTATGTTCGGAACGCTAGAGGCTGTAGTGGGCAAAATTGGGTTGTATCGTTCTATACTTGGAACGATGAAGACGGATCTAAACGATTTCGCCTATTTCGCGGAAGTGGTTACTCACGGCGGGTTTGCAGCGGCCGCGCGCGCCTTGCGAGAACCCAAATCGAAGCTGAGCCGACGAATCGCCAACCTGGAACAGCGATTGGGGCTGCGATTGATCGAGCGAACGAGTCGTCGCTTTCATGTCACGGAAGTCGGTCGCGCCTTCTACGAGCGCTGTCTGACCATCCAGGCTGAAGCGGAGCAGGCCGAAGCCCTTGTCGCCCAGGCTCAATCGGAACCGAGCGGCCGCATCCGATTCAGCTGCCCATTGGGCATGGTGGACGTCATCTCCGGCCCCCTCCACGAGTTTCTGCGCCTGCACCCCAAAGTCAGCCTGCAACTTGTGGCAACGGACAGACCCGTTGATTTGATCGGGGAGCGGGTCGATCTCGCCTTGCGCGTCCGCGTCAATCTCACGAGCGACGCGGAGTTGACGATGCGCAGTCTTGGACGGTCCACGCGAATTCTCGTCGCGGCTCCATCCATTGCCCGTCAACTTCGCGACCCATGCGATCTGCTCGAAACCCCGATACTCGCGACCAGCGACACGGGCACTGAAACGCAGTGGTCGCTGGAAGCGAGCAAGGGACAGATCGAGACTCTTCAGTTGCAACCGCGACTGGCATGCAGCGACATGGGCGCCGTCAGAGACGCAGCCATTGCCGGATTAGGCGTGGCACTCCTGCCCTACCATGTCTGCATGCAGGCACTGACGTCCGGGCAACTGAGTCGGGCGCTCCCGGAATGGCGGAGCCAGCAAGGACTCGTGCATCTGATCTTCACCACTCGGCGCGGGCTGCTGCCGGCGGTTCGCGCCCTGATTGATCATCTGGCCGCAACGTTTCCCGGCGACATTCTCGATGAGCCATCTGCTGGCTGACGAACGCTCCCGGACCCTGCGGTTGATCGCTGGCATGTGGACTCACGCCAGCCCGAGCGATCAGGTCAACCGCGCTCCCGGCAAATCGCCTCCAGCCCTTCCCGATAGCTCGTCACACGAAACTCGGGAAACCGCTGCTTGAACTTGTCCGACACGAAGATGTTGTCCTGGGTGTAGCGCGGTAGCAGCTCGGCCGTGTCGCGAACCTGCTGGCTGAACCGCCCCGCCAGCCACAGCTGCCAGCGTTTCAGCACCGTGTAGCGGGGCTCGACTCCGAAGATGCCTGCCGCTAGTTCGATGAACTGCCGATAGGTCAGGCGGTTGTCGTCACAGGGCAGATGCCAGGTCTGGCCGTAGGCGTCCGGCGTGTTGCCGAGCAGGGCCATGGCGCGGCTGGCATCCGGGGTGTAGATCAGGCTGCGCAGGGTATCGTCCCGCAGAAAGACCTTGGCCTTCTTGCCGGCGGCCAGGCTGTCGATGACGATGCTGTTGGTGATGCTCTGGGTGATGCCCGGCCCGTAGAACTCCGGTGCCCGGCAGATCATCCCCTGCACCCGCTCCTGCTCCATGGCATCGAGCAGCGCCTGGGCGATGGCGCCGCGCACCTTCCCCTTGTCGCCGTTCGGTCGGAACGGGCTGTCCTCGGTCTGCGGCTCCGCGGTTTGCGG
>CALBOV010000390.1 GCA_937896565.1 uncultured Salinisphaerales bacterium | reverse complement strand
TCAGTGACCAGAGCAATCCTGCGTTGCTGAACCTCGGGGTCAGCGCTACCGGAAACGCGGTGGTCTTCATTATCGATCTGGCGACCGGGATGTACCGTCCGGACGATGCGGGCTATGTCTTCGATACCGGATCGGGCTCCTTCCTTTCGCCCAGCGTGCTGACCAACCCGACGGACCACCCGATCTCCCTATCCTTGCCCGACCTCGGCGATGTCAGCGCGTTGAGCGAGCTGTCGATTCCGTTGGCGCGTCCCAACGGCATTGCCGATGTCGCGCCGGTTGATTTCGACGGCGATGGCATCATCGACCGGCTCTACGCCGGGGACTTGAGAGGTGCGTTGTGGCGCATCGATGTCGACGATCCCGATCCGGCGAACTGGGGCTTCGCGTTCCGTGACGGCAACGAGCCGCAGCCGCTGTTCGATGCCTCGGTTGCCTCTTCCAGCATGCAGCCCATTGCGACCCGTCCTGAAGTCACCTTCCATCCGAGCGGGCAGGGCTACATGCTGCTGTTCGGCACCGGCAAGTTCCATGAGCTGGAGGACCTGACAGCGGAGGGGCTGCCGACGCAGACCTTCTACGGCATCTGGGACAAGTACGATGGCGGCACCACGGCGCCGACGATCGAGGATGCGGACCTGCTCGCGCAGAGCATCGTGGCCGAGGAGACGCAGGAGGCGGACATTGATGGCGATGGTGAAACGGAGTCGGCGACGTTCCGCGTGACCAGCGACAATCTGGCCAACTGGCGCAGCGACACCAACACCGGTGCCGATACGCATCTGGGCTGGAAGCTCGACATGCTGGTGGACGGCCAGGCGGACAACAACGGTGAACGCATCCTCGGCGATCCGCGGCTGCGCAACGGGCAGATTGCGTTCGCGTCGGTCGTGCCGGGCGAATCGCTTTGTCAGTTCGAGGGCAAGTCGTGGTTCTATCGGCTGGATGCGGGTACCGGTGGTCGGACCCTGATCGCGCCGTATTCGAACTACGTGGATGATCTGCCACCTTCGGCCGTGCAGAACGATTCGATCTCCGAGCTGCCGCAGGTGCTGCTGACGCCGACGGGGCAGGAAGTGAACCTGGCGCGTGACGGCGAAGGGGAAATCAACTCCGTGCTGACCGAGCCGGGAGGCTTCGAGCGGCAGCGTGCAACATGGCGGGAGCTGCGATGAAGCAACGCGCTCAGGGGTTTTCGCTGATCGAGGTCATGATCGCCGTTGCGATCGTGGCCATCCTCGCGACCATTGCCTACCCGTCGTACACCAAGTACGTGCAGAAGACTCGCCGTGCGGAGGTCATCTCCAACATGTCGAACATGGCGCAGTGGCTGGAGCGTTGGTACAGCAAGAACAACCAGTACCCCTCCGCCGACAACGCCACCGATGCGGCCGCGGTCAGTTCGGCCACCCATGCGGCCGCGACCAACTGGTACACCGTCGCAATCACGTTCACCGAGACCAATGGGCGCAATACCGGCTACACGATCACCGCGACGGCCCAGAGCAACCAGACGGATGACTCGGAGTCCGGAACGTCATGCTCGACGTTGCAGCTCACCGCGCTGGGGAATCAGACGCCCGCGGACTGCTGGAACTGAGCGGCCCGACGGGTGGCCGGCTTGCCCGTGTCGCCGCTGCCGTGAACACTAGAGGCCCGGACCGATGGTCCGGGCCTTTTTACTTTGTTCATGGCAGGAGGCAGCCCATCGCTCGCGAGCAGTCCGGATTTCGTGTGGGTGTCGATCTCGGCGGCACCAAGATCGAAGCTGTCGTGCTGGACGGTGATTCCGCCATCGCCGTGCGTCATCGCCTGCCGACGCCGCGCGAATCCTATGACGCGATTCTCGACACCATCGCCCAGCTGGTGCGTCGCGTCGAGGGTGAGGTTGGCGAGGCCGGGCTTCCGGTCGGGATCGGGACGCCGGGGAGTCTGTCGCCGGCCACCGGCCGGCTTCGGAATTCCAATACCGTCGTGATGAATGGTCAGCCGTTTGTCGAGGATATTCAGCAACGGCTCGAACGCGAGGTGCGGATCGCCAATGACGCGAACTGCCTCACGCTGTCCGAAGCCTCCGATGGCGCCGCGGCGGGTTGCCGTGTCGTTTTTGGGGTGATCCTGGGGACGGGCTGCGGCGGTGGGGTGGTTGTTGATGGTGAACTGCGCGCCGGCGCCAACGGCATCGGCGGTGAATGGGGCCACAATCCGCTGCCCTGGCCGGCCCCGGATGACCCACGGGAGTCGCCCGGACATGTCTGCTGGTGCGGTCGGCGCGGCTGCATGGAGACCTACCTTTCCGGCACCGGACTGGCGCTGGAGCACCGTCACCGCACGGGCGAAGAGGTGACCGGCCGCGACGTGATCGAACGGGCCGCCGCCGGCGACGAGGCCGCGCTGGCAACGCGCGAGCGCTATGCCTCGCGGCTGGCCAGGGGGCTGTCATCGATCATCAACCTGCTCGATCCCGACGCCATCGTGCTGGGGGGTGGGTTGTCCAACGTCGATTGGCTGTATGCTCGGGTGCCCGAACTGTGGACACAATGGGTGTTCAGCGACGTGATTCACACGCGACTGCTGCGCGCCCGCTATGGAGACTCGTCAGGCGTCCGGGGTGCCGCCTGGCTCTGGCCGAAATCCTGATCAATGTTGAAGCTCTACACAAACTACCGCAGCGTCTCGACGCATCGCGTGCGCATCGCTCTGAACTACAAGGGCGTGCCCTACGATCCCATCTTCGTGGACTCCGATGCCGGCGAGCACCTGAAGATGGAATACCTCTGGCTGAATCCGCAGGGGCTCGTGCCCGCGCTGGTGGTCGATGAAGACCTGATCATCACCCAGTCGTTCGCGATCCTGGAGTATCTCGACGAGCGCTATCCCGAACGTCCGCTGCTGCCGGAGGATGTGCGGCTGAGGGCGAAGATTCGTTCGTTCGCCCAGATTGCCGTCGCGGACATGAATCCGCTGAATATCGTCCGGGTATTCCGCTACATGCGGGATCAGATGTCGGTTCCGTTCGATGCCCGGCGCCAGTGGTTCGAGCACTGGGCGCACAAGGGCTTTGCCGCGATGGAGTGGATGCTGGCGCAGGAGCCGGAGCACGACTACGCCTTCGGCCATACGCCGACGCTTGCCGACGTGTGTCTGGTGCCGCAGGTGCACAACGCGCTGGCAACCCGCCTGGACCTGTCCGACTATCCCAATCTGCGTCGCGTCTACCGCAGCTGTCTGTCGCTGTCGTCCTTCCAGGCGGCCGCGCCGGAGACGCAGTCCGACACGCTGCGCGTGTAGCTCGGACCGCGGTCAGCGTCCGGACGGGCCGTCAAAGCGGCCGCGTCCCACATGGGGCTTGATCTCGCGCGGTTTGAACGCACCCCGCCGGATGCCGATGATGATCAGCAGGCCCGCGAGCGGCAGCCCGAAGATCGTCAGGGCGATCACCATGGCGCCGTCACTGAGCGTGATGCCGGTTGCGCAGGGAACCTCGAAGGACACGTCAGGCAGATCCGCGCGAGAGGCGGTGGCGCAGAAATCGTTGGTGCTGGATAGCTGGTCCTCGCGGACCAGCCGGCATTCCGGACATTGTTCGAAGTAGGTCGGCGGCGCCAGGGTCGGGTAGATCTGTCGTGCCGTGTTGTTCGGCAGCACGTGAAAGAAGTCGCCTTCCGCGTTGCGCTGGATCGAACCCGCGCCCGGGTAGATGTTGAAGTTGTTGACGCGAAATTCGATGGGGTAGGCGACGCGATCGCCCAGAAACCACGCGCAAATGGCCCATAGCAGCAATGCGATGGTGGTCAAGACCGTCCTGAGTTTCATGCTTGCAGCCCAACGCTGAACTTTGGCGGATTCGAGAAAGTATACGCGCTTGTCCAATGTGGCTTTGTCGCGGGAGCGCAGGCGTATACTCCCGCCGCATCGGGCGCAGACCCGGACACACTCGCCAGCGCGGGAGAGACGACTTGGCAAGCAATCGATTCGAACGGCAACGGGCGATGATCGCCTCGCTGCTGGATGAAGTCGGAGATCGGCCTGACGACTTTCGTCAGTTTCTGCATCAGTGCGTGGACCTGGCGCCGCTGGAAACGCTGGAAGCCTGCGGTAGCCGAACGCTGATCCATCTGGCGCAGCAGCTCTACGATGACACGGCGGTCCTCGAAGGGATGTCGGTTTCCATCCTGCCTCCCGATCCGGACAGCGCCATGGCGCGTCTGTCCACCGCCTGCGCCGACCGCCCCTTTCTGGTCGATTCGCTGTCCCTGACCATTCGCGACACCGGCGCATCCATTGACTGGCTGATCCACCCGGTCATGCGGGTGGAGCGGGACGATGCCGGCAGACGGTTGCGCGTGGTGCCGCGGGACGAGCCCGGCGGGCGGGAGGAATCCTACATCCGCATCGTCTTTGACCCGCTCGCCGACCCGGACGCCTATCGAGCCCTCGAACAGCACGTGCGCCGGGTGCTGGCGGATCTGGAGGCGGTCGTGGAGGACTACGTGCCGATGCGTCGCCGCGCGCAGGGCATGATCGCCGAACTGAAGTACCCGCCTCCCGGTTGCGATCAGCAGCAGTTCGCCGAGGCGCAGGCCTTTCTGGAGTGGCTGGACGATGACCATTTCACTTTCCTGGGCTTTCGCGAAACCCGCGTGGTCGAGGGTGGCAATGGTGATCAGCTCGAGTTCGTGCCGAACAGCGGTCTGGGCTTGTTGCGTGATGAGCGTACGCGGGATCTGGATGCGCCCTACGTGGCCCCGCCGGCCGAGTTGCTGAAGTACATCCATTCCTCACGGCTGGTGGTCATCACCAAATCGGCGGCGCGCTCGCACCTGCACCATCCCGACTACATGGACTCGATTTCGCTCAAGCACTACGACGAGCGTGGCGAGGTGGTTGGCACTTACCGTTTCCTTGGGCTGTTCGCGACCAGCGTGTACATCAGTTCGACGTCGGACATTCCGATTGTTCGTCGCAAGCTGGACTATGTGGTCGCGAAGACGCGTCTGCCGGCGGACAGTCACGCGGCCAAGAGCCTGCGGGACGTCATCGAGTTTCTGCCACGGGACGAGCTGTTCCAGAGCGGCGAGGACGAGCTCTACGAGATGGCGCTGGCGATCCGCGCATTGCGCGACCGGCAGCAACTCAAGTTCCTGATGCGCCGGGATCGCTACGGTCGCTTCTATTCCTGCCTCGTGTTCATGCCGCGTGACCGCTACGGCTGGCAGGTGCGCGAGCGCATGGCCGCGGTGCTGCAGGAGGTCTTCGATGCGGTCAGCATCGAGCGCCAGGTGCAGTTCATGCGTGATGGTTTCGCGCGACTGCACTTCATGGTCCGGACACGGACCGGAACCCAGGTCGACGAATCGGTCGCCGATATCGAAGCCCGCCTGCTGCGGGCCACGCGCACCTGGCAGGACGCGTTGCGTGATGCCCTCGGTGTCCGCCTGCCGGCGCAGGAAGTCGCGAGGCTGATGGCGATCTACGGTGACGCGTTTCCGGCGGGTTACACCAGCGCCGTGACGGCGGACGAGGCCGCGGAGGATATCGCCTGGCTGG
>CALBOV010000389.1 GCA_937896565.1 uncultured Salinisphaerales bacterium | reverse complement strand
CGCCGAGGCGCTGACCTGCCACATCGGCGACATGAATCAGATCACCACGTTCTGGACCACCATCGCCGACAAGCACGGCAAGGTCGATGTACTGGTCAACAACGCGGCGGCCAATCCCTACTTCGGCCCGACCGTGGACACCCCGGTCGACGCCTTCGACAAGACCGTGGACGTCAACATCCGCGGCTACTTCTACATGACCAGCCATGCGGCCAAGATGATGATCGCCCAGGGCGGCGGCAGCGTGATCAACGTGGCCTCGGTGAACGGCAAGGTTCCTGGCCCGTTGCAGGGAATCTACTCCATCACCAAGGCCGCGGTGATCAGCATGACGCAGGCCTTCGCCAAGGAACTGGGCGACGCCAAGGTCCGCGTGAACGCCCTGCTCCCGGGCATCACCGACACCAAGTTCGCCTCCGCGCTGGTGCACAACGAGGACATGCAGAAGATTCTGATGCCGCGTGTCCCGCTGCGCCGGGTCGCGCAACCTGAAGAGATGGCCGGCGCGGTGCTTTATCTCGCCTCGGACGCGTCCAGCTACTGCACCGGCACCGCGTTGAACGTGGACGGCGGCTACCTGATCGGCTGAGGACAATCCCATGGATGATCTGAACAATCGCGTGGCCGTCATCACCGGCGGTGGAAGTGGTCTGGGCCGGGAGCTGGCGCTGCGATGCGCGGATGCCGGCATGCGGCTGGCACTCGCCGATGTCGACGAGGCCGGCCTGAGCGAAACCGTGTCGCTGCTGCCGGAAGGTACCGACGTTGTCACTCGCCTGGTCGACGTCTCCAAGGCTGACGCCGTCGAGGCCCTGGCCACGGCGACCTACGAGCGGTTCGGCGCCGCGCATCTGGTGTTCAACAACGCCGGTGTGGCGGTTTCGGGCCCGACCTGGACGTCCACCACGGACGACTGGAACTGGGTGCTCGGCGTGAACCTGATGGGCGTCGTGCACGGGATACGCAGTTTTGTTCCACGCATGCTCGAGGGCGGCGATCCCGGGCGCATCATCAACACCGCGTCACTGGCCGGCCTCACCTCCGTCCCCGGCTCGAGCGTCTACTGCGTCAGCAAGCACAGCGTGGTCACGCTGTCGGAGTGCCTGCATCACGAGCTGACCGCGATGCAATCGAAACTCGGCGTCTCGGTGATCTGCCCCGCCTTCTTCAAGACCGGTATTGCGGACTCGGAGCGCAACCGCCCCGCCCACCTCGCCGATGCCAACCCGCTGGGCGAGGAATACGCCCAGTTCGTCAAGGCGGCCATCGAGGCCGGTCGCCTGTCCGCGGGCGACATCTCCCGCTTCGTCATGGACGCCATCGGAGAGAAGCGCTTCTACATCCTCCCGCACGGCGGCGCGATCAAGCAGACCGAAGTGCGCATGCGCGACATCCTCGAACAGCGTGACCCGACCAACCCGATGGCACCGCCGGCCTGACCCGCCCCCATCCGAACAAGCTCAGGAGACATTCATGAAAGCACTGCTCTGCAAACGGCACGGACCGCCGGAGGACCTGGTGATCGACGAGGCACCCGACCCGGCACCGGGCGACTGGGACGTCGTCATCGAGGTCCACGGCGCGGCGGTCAACTTCCCGGACACCCTGATCATCCAGACCCTCTACCAGTTCAAGCCCGACCTGCCGTTCTCGCCCGGCGGCGAATGCGCCGGCGTGGTCCGCGCCAAGGGCGCCAAGGTCGGCCATCTGAACATCGGCGATCGCGTGCTGGCGTTCACCGGCTGGGGCGGATTCGCGGAACTCGCCGTCGCCGATTCGCGCGCCGTCGTGCCCATGCCGGAGGGCCTGGATTTCGTCACCGCCTCGGCCTTCGTCATGACCTATGCGACCAGTTATCACGCGCTGGCGGATCGCGGCGCGCTGAAGGAAGGCGAAACGCTGCTGGTGCTGGGCGCATCCGGCGGCGTGGGCATCGCCGCCATCGAGGTGGGCAAGGCGCTGGGCGCGACCGTCATCGCCGCCGCATCCACCGCCGAGAAGTTGGCGGTGTGCAAGGAGCACGGCGCCGACGAGCTAATCAACTACAGCGACGAAGACCTGAAGACGCGCGTCAAGGAGCTGACCGGCGGCAAGGGCGCGGACGTGATCTACGACCCGGTCGGCGGCGCGTTCTCCGAAGCCGCGCTGCGAGCGATCGCCTGGCGCGGGCGTTTTCTGGTCATCGGCTTCGCCAACGGGGACATTCCGAAGATTCCGCTGAATCTGGCACTGCTCAAGGGCTGCAACATCAACGGCGTGTTCTGGGGTGACTACGCCAAACGCGAGCCGATGAACAACATGAAGGACCTGCGCACGCTGTTCGGCTGGCTGCAGGCCGGCAAGCTCAAGCCGCACATCGCCGGCACCTATTCGCTGGAGGATGCGCCCAAGGCGATCCGTGCGCTGATGGACCGCAAGGTCTCCGGCAAGCTCGTCATCACGCCGAAGGCGGCCTGACATGTCTGACCAGAAGGACTTCAGCGGCACGATGCCGGTGCAGGACAAGCACCGCTTCGACGAGGCCGCACTCGCCGACTACCTCGCCACGCAGATCGCGGACTTCCGCATGCCGCTGACCGTGGAGCAGTTCAAGGGGGGGCAGTCCAACCCGACCTACCGGCTGGTCACGCCCAACCGGACCTACGTGCTGCGTCGCAAGCCGCCGGGTCAGCTGTTGCCATCGGCCCATGCGGTGGACCGCGAGTACCGGGTGATCACCGCCTTGGCGAACACCGACGTGCCGGTGGCGAAAACCTGGTGCCTTTGCGAGGACACCAGCGTCATCGGCACCGCGTTCTACGTCATGGACTGCGTCGATGGCCGGGTGATGTGGGACCCCACCCTGCCGGAGCACGACCCAAGCGATCGCGCGGCGATCTTCGACGCGATGAACGCCACCATCGCCGCATTGCACGCGGTGGATGTCGACGCCGTGGGGCTTGGCGACTACGGCAAGTCCGGCAACTACTTCGAGCGCCAGATCGCGCGCTGGAGCAAGCAGTACCGGGCCTCGGAGACCGAAACCATCGCCGCGATGGACAACCTCATCGACTGGCTGCCGCAGAACATTCCGCCGGGGGACGAGGTCTCCGTCGTCCATGGTGACTACCGGCTGGACAACATCATGTTCCACCCCACCGAGCCGAGGATACTCGCGGTGCTCGACTGGGAGCTGTCGACGCTGGGCCATCCGCTGGCCGACTTCGCATACCACTGCATGACCTGGCATATCCCCAGCGGCCTGTTCCGCGGTCTGGGCGGTGTCGATCTCGCCGCGCTCGGCATTCCGGACGAGGCCGCCTACGTCGCGAAGTACTGCGAACGCACCGGCCGCGCACCGATCGACCCCAGCCACTGGGATTTCTACATCGCCTACAACATGTTCCGGCTGTCCGGGATTCTTCAGGGAATCATGGGCCGGGTGAAAGCCGGCACGGCCTCCAGCAAGAAGGCCGAGGCCATGGGCCGCGGCGCCCGGCCACTGGCCGAGCTGGGCTGGATGCAGGTGGAAAAAATTCTGGCGCGTCGCTGACGCCGCCGCCTCCGACGGAGATCATCATGTTCGACTATTCCGACAAGACCCAGGACCTGCTCGCCCGCGTGAAGGCGTTCATGGACGAGCACATCTACCCCAACGAACATCGCTATCACGACGAGGTGAATGCCGGCGACGATCGCTGGCAACCAACCAAGGTTGTCGAGGAGATGAAGGTCAAGGCCAAGGAGGCCGGGCTCTGGAACCTGTTCCTGCCCGAATCCGAGCACGGTGCCGGTCTGACCAACCTCGAATACGCACCGCTTTGCGAGCAGATGGGGCGGGTGCTGTGGGCGCCGGAGGTGTTCAACTGCTCGGCCCCCGACACCGGCAACATGGAAGTGCTGGCCCGTTACGGCACGCAGGAGCAGCAGGAGCGCTGGCTCAAGCCCCTGCTCGCTGGCGAGATTCGCTCCGCCTTCGCCATGACCGAGCCGGATGTCGCCTCCTCCGACGCCACCAACATTCAGTCGTCCATCGTTCGTGACGGAGACGAGTACGTCATCAACGGGCGCAAGTGGTGGACGACCGGGGCTCCCGATCCACGCTGCAAGGTGCTGATCTTCATGGGCAAGACCGACCCGGATAACGAGAGTCGGCATCGTCAGCAGTCGATGATCCTGATCCCGATGGACACGCCCGGGGTCCACATGACCCGGGTGCTGCCCGTGTTCGGTTACGACGACGCACCGCACGGTCACGCCGAGATTGAATTCAAGGATGTCCGGGTACCGGCATCCAACCTCCTGCTGGGCGAGGGACGAGGCTTCGAAATCGCCCAGGGCCGCCTGGGACCGGGCCGCATCCATCACTGCATGCGCGCTATCGGTGCGGCGGAACGGGCGCTGGAAAAAATGTGCCAGCGCGTGACCGAGCGCGTGGCGTTCCACAAGCCGATCGCGGCGCAGGGCGTCACCCGCCAGCGCATCGCCGACGCCCGCATCCTCATCGACCAGGCCCGACTTCTGACGCTGAATGCGGCCCACATGATGGACACGGTCGGAAACAAGGTCGCGGCGAAGGAAATCGCGATGATCAAGGTCGCCGCTCCGGCCATGGCCTGTCAGGTGCTCGACTGGGCCATCCAGGCCCACGGCGCCGGTGGCGTCAGCGACGACTTCGGTCTGGCGTACGCCTATGCCCAGCTGCGCACATTGAAGCTGGCGGACGGCCCGGACGAGGTTCACCGCAATGCGATCGCGAAGCTGGAGCTCTCAAAATACGCCAATATTTCACGATAAGGCACTGACTTTTATATGAATACAGAACAAACAAATCATCAGTACCAGCTCAAGAGCCGACCCACTGGCATGGTCGGCCCTGAACATTTCGACTACGTCGAGGCGCCGGTGCCGGCCCCTGCGGATGGCGAGATCCTGGTTCGCAATCTCTACATCTCGCTGGACCCCGCGATGCGGGGCTGGCTCAACGATGCGAAATCCTACGTGCCGCCAGTGGGCATCGGCGAGGTGATGCGCGCGATGTCGGTTGCCCGGGTGGTCACCTCCCGGCATCCCAAGTTCGCGGAGGGTGACATCGTCTCCGGGATTTTCGGCGTGCAGGACTACGCCGTCAGCGACGGCAAGGGCGTGGTCAAGGTCGACCCAGGCCTGGCACCCCTGCCCCGCTACCTGGGCACGCTGGGCATGCCCGGCATGACCGCGTACTTCGGACTGCTCGATATCGGCAAGCCGCAACCCGGCCAGACCGTCGTGGTCTCCGGCGCCACCGGCGCCGTTGGCCAGGTCGTCGGCCAGATCGCCAGGATCAAGGGCTGCCGCGTGGTCGGTATTGCCGGCGGACCGGAGAAATGCCGACATGCCACCGAGGTGCTCGGCTACGACGCCTGCATCGACTACAAGCACGAGGACGTGAAAGCGGCGCTGCGCAGGCATTGCCCCGATGGCATCGATGTCTACTTCGACAATGTCGGCGGTGAAATTCTGGACGCCGTGCTCACCCGGCTCGCCATGCACGCCCGCATCGTGATTTGCGGCGCGATCTCGCAGTACAACAGCAGTGACGTCCAGGGCCCGAAGAACTATCTGTCGCTGCTCGTGCATCGGGCGTCGATGACCGGCATGGTCGTGTTCGACTATGTCAGCCGTTACGGCGACGCGGCCCGCGACCTGGCCGAATGGATGGCGGACGGCAAGCTGCAAAGCCGCGAAGATGTCGTCGAGGGGCTCGAGAACTTTCCGTCGGCGCTGCTCAAGCTCTTCTCCGGAGACAATTTCGGCAAGCTGGTGCTGAAGGTCGCGGAGTAGCCGGCCCATACCGGAGCGTGGTGCCCGTGACGTGATTCAGGACATGAACCGTTTCAAGACCGGGCGCCGTGTGCTGTTCGGAGATTGTGACCCGGCCGGTATCGTCTACACCCCGCGTGTCAGCCACTTCGTCGTCGAAGCCGGCCTGGAATTTCTCGACCACCGTTTCGGTGGCTCCGCCACCAGGCAGCTGTTCCGGGCGGGGATCGCGCCACCGGCCCGGGCGCTGTCGATGGAGTTTCTTCATCCGATGCGCTGGGACGACCTGCTCGACATCGAGGTTCACGTCGCCCGACTGGGGAACACGTCGGTCACGCTCGAATGCCGGGGAACGGTGAACGGCATCACCACATTCACCGCGACCATGACCATGGCCTTCGTGAACACCGAAACCATGTCCTCGACCGAAATTCCGGAATCCGTCCGCGCCCAGCTGACCGAACCGGACTGACGATGGCGTTCAGTGCTAACGTTTCGCACTGAACGCCCTTCGCCACCGATTGCCACAGCCGGTCCCCAGACGCATGCCTGACAGTTCCTCGCAACCCATCTTCTCCGACCCATCGCTGACCGCGACGGGAGGCGAGTTCGGCTTCGCGCCCTGTGGCGAGTTGGAACTTGCCTACGAGCGGATCGGCGACCGGGATGCCCCCGCCGTGCTGCTCGTGATGGGGCTCGGGTCGCAGCTCGTGTTGTGGCCGGATGCACTTTGTCTCGCCCTGGTCGATGCAGGCTACCAGGTGATCCGCTTCGACAATCGGGATGTTGGCCTGTCGTCCAAGCTGGACGGCGTGACCGCGCCGGGCATTCCCGAACTGGTCATCAAGCGGCGCCTCGGACTGAGCGCCGAGGTGCCCTACACGATCAGCACGATGGCGGACGATGCGGTCGCGTTGATGGACGCGCTGGACATCGAACAGGCCCATGTCGTCGGCGCATCCATGGGCGGGATGATCACGCAGGTGATGGCCGCGACGCGGCCGCGTCGCGTCCTGAGCGCGGCGCTGATCATGACCACCACCGGCCACCGCAAGCTGAGGCAGCCCAGTCTCGCCCTGCAACGCCGACTGATCCGCAAACGCCCCAAGGCCATGGACGAAGCCATCGCGCAAAGCATCCAGACCTATCGCCTGATCGGCAGCACCGGCTTCGAACAGACCGATGAGGAGATTCGCGCCAAGATCGAGCGGCAGATTCATCGCAATGTTTATCCCGCCGGCACGCTCAGGCAGCTGACGGCCATCGTCGGTTCGCCGCATCGCGGCAGGCTGGTGAAGCAGATCAGGCAACCCTGCCTGATCCTGCATGGTCGCGCCGACCCGCTGGTCCCGGTCGAGGCCGCGTTCGACCTGAAGGACAAGATTCGGCACGCGCGCCTCGACGTCATCGATGGCTGGGGACATGACTTCCCCAATGCGCTGGTCCCGCGCATCGCGGACAGCCTGGTGCGCCATCTGGATGCGGCCGAGCAGCGCTGAGCCGGCGGCCTTGATGGCGGGATGAGCCCGCCGGGACGACACCCGGAGCCCGGCCGGCGGCGAACAGCCGTCACTGGAAATCCCTCTCGCATCCGCCTACCCTGAAGGTCGAGCCCAAACCCAAAGCGGTTGCACGACCGGCTGGGGAGCCGGCGCCTCGTGGCGTCCGGAATGGGGTTTAGCGGGACATCGCTGGTCAGGCATTCGCGCCAGATCGCATGGATGACCACACAGGCACCGTCGCCCACAAACTGATCGCCGACCACCTGCTGGACGGCGAGATGGTCCCGGGCCGCGAAATTGCACTTCGAATCGACCAGACGCTCACGCAGGATGCGACGGGCACGCTGGTCATGCTGGAGCTGGAGGCGATGCGGCTGGACCGCGTCAAGACCGAGCTGTCCGCCCAGTACGTTGACCACAACCTGCTGCAGGAAGATTTCCGCAACCCGGACGATCACCGGTTTCTCAAGAGCGCCTGCAATCGCTTCGGGGTCTGGTACAGCCGCGCCGGCAACGGCGTCAGCCACCCCACCCACATGCAGCGTTTCGGAAAGCCGGGCAAGACCCTGCTCGGTTCCGACAGCCATACCTGCGCCGCCGGTTCGCTGGGCATGCTGGCGATCGGCGCCGGCGGCCTGGAAGTGGCAATGGCCATGGCCGGCGAACCCTTCCACCTGACCATGCCCGAGATCTGGGGAATCGAACTGACCGGCGACCTGCCGGATTGGGTCAGCGCCAAGGACATCATCCTGGAAATGTTGCGCCGTCACGGCGTGGACGGTGGTGTCGGCAGAATCATCGAATACCACGGCCCGGGTCTGGCCGGCCTGTCGGCGATGGACAGACACGTGATCGCCAACATGGGCGCGGAACTGGGCGCGACCACCAGCGTGTTTCCCGCTGACGAACAGGTTCGCCGTTTTCTGGCCGGAGAACAGCGCGAGGACGATTTCACTCCGTTGCAGGCGGATCCGGATGCCCGCTACGACGTCACCGACCGCATCGACCTGAGCGAACTGGTCCCGCTGATCGCCAGACCGTCCAGCCCCGGCGACGTTGTTCCGGTGTCCGAAGTCTGTGGCGAGGCCATCGGCCAGGCGTACATCGGCTCATCGGCGAACCCCGGCTACCGGGACTTCGCGGTCGCGGCCGAGATCGTCAACGACGGCCGCGTGCACGAGGACGTGTCCTTCGACATCAACCCGACGTCCCGAAGCCTGCTGGAGACCCTGATGCGAGACGGTTTCATTGCCCCGATGATCCACGCGGGCG
>CALBOV010000388.1 GCA_937896565.1 uncultured Salinisphaerales bacterium | reverse complement strand
AGCGCCACCCGCTACGACAACATCAACATCGGCGAAACCTACGACGCGCGGTTTCGTCGACCCGGCTGGTCACGCGCTGATTTCGATGCATCGGACTGGGCGGCCGCCCGGCCCGTGGACCCGCCGGGCGGTCGCCTGACGGCGCAGACGCACGAGTCCATCCAGCGCCTGGAGTCGGTCGAACCGATCGCGGTCACCCAACCGCTACCCGGCGTCCGGATCTACGACATGGGCGAGCAGATGACCGGCTGGGCCACCGTCACCGTGGATGCGCCCGCCGGGGTCGCGGTGTCGATGACCTATGGCGAGGCGCTGTCGCGGACCGGGTTGGTGGGCACGACCTCCAACCTGCACATCGCCGACCAGCTCCAGACTGACTACTACGTCTCCGACGGCAGCGACGAGCAGCGGTGGACGCCTCGATTCTCGTACAAGGGGTTTCGCTACCTCCAGGTGTCGGGTCCGCTGGGAACGCCCTACCTGGGAGAGCTGGTCGATGTGCGTGTGGAGCGGGTGCGGTCCGGCGTCGCGAGCATCGGTGGCTTCGAAACCGATGATCCGCTGCTCACCGATATCTACACGCTGGTCTCCCGGGCAATTCCGAACAACCTGCATGGCATCGTCACCGACACCCCGACTTTCGAGAAAAACGGTTGGACCGGGGATGCCCAGCTCACCGCGCCCACCGCATCGCTGCTGTTCGACATGCGGCGGTTCTACGCCAAGTGGCTGCGGGACATCCGCGACGCCCAGCGCGACAGCGGCGAAATACCGGTGATCGTGCCCAGCGGCGGCGGCTACGGGTACACCGGCGAGGGCTGGGAACCGGCCTGGGGAGCGACCCCGGCCTGGGACGCGGCCTTGTTCATCATCCCCTGGGAGCTGTATCGCCGCACCGGCGATCTGCGATACCTGAGGGATAACGTCGACGCCATCCGGCGGTACCTCGATCACTGGATCGGCCAGTGGTCCGCGGTGGACAGCCCCTATCTGATCGAGGCCGGGCTCGGGGATCATGTCACCCCCGCGACGACACTGCCCTCGCCGCTGGACCTGGTCATTGCCGATGCGGCGAATCTGACCACGCTGGTGTCCACCGCGTACTACGCCGAGTTCGCCCGACTGGCCTCACGCATGGCAGGCCTGCTGGGTGACGCGAATGCCGAGAGCACCTATGCCGCGCTGCACGCCCGCATCCGCGATGCGTTCAATGAGGCGTTTTTCGACCCGTCCTGCGGTTGTTACGGCCTGGTCGGCGATGATCGCTACCTGCAAACCGCGAACGTGATGCCACTCGCGTTCGATCTTGTCCCGGCGGCACGGCGCGACGCCGTCGTGGCATCGCTGGTCGCCGACGTCGACGCCCGCGGCGGAAACCTGAACACCGGCACGGTCGGCACGCGCTACCTGCTGAACACGCTGGATGCCGCCGGGCACGGCGACGTGGCGTTGGGGATCGCGACGCAAACCGATCACCCGAGTTGGGGTGAATGGCTGGCGCTGGGTTACACGGCGCTGTCGGAGAGCTGGGGCGAGTCGATCCGCTCGCTGGATCACCACATGTTCGGGTCCATCGGCCAGTGGATGATCGAAGACCTGGCCGGTCTGGAGATTAGCGAGCCGGGCTATGCGGAGATTCGGTTCGCCCCGGCGTTGCCGGGTGACGGTCCGCGGCGGGTTGCCGCCTGGCACGCCTCGCCACGGGGATTGATCGCCAGCCGCTGGTCACGAACCGATGCGGGCTGGCGCGCGGAGATATCCGTGCCGCCGAACGCGATCGGGCATGTCGAGTTTCCTGGTGGGGCAGCGTCGGAGGTGGTTGAGCGCGGTCTGGGTGCTCCGGTGCCGGCCGCTCGCGCGGAAGGCGTCCGCCATCTGGGCATGGCGGGTGATCGGCTGTTGTTCGAGCTGGGGTCCGGTGACTACGTGCTGGAGACCGCTGCCTCCCGGACTTCTCCACGTTCGACGGGTGGCGAGGGAAGCGGTGGGGCGCTTGGCGGAGGGATGCTGGTGCTGCTGGCCGCCTGCTGTTTCCGGGTCCGGCGCCGGGGCGTCGTCGTCCTGGCGGGGTGGCTGGCCGTGGTGTCTACGGTGTGGGCGCAGGCCGTCGAGGACCGGCTGTGTGATGAGCATCTCCTGGAGATGGACGACGGTGTCCGGCTGCACGCCTGGGTGAGCCACTGCCGCCGGACCGGCCTCGCCCGGTGCTCTTCGAGTTCGAGAGTTATGCCAGTCACGGCAATGGTTGTCCGACCTACCTGCCCAGTGACTACTACGGCGATTTTCTCGACCCGGCCATCATCGACCGATTCACGCTGGTCCACGTGAGTTATCGCGGCACGGGCGCCTCCGAAGGGTTGTTCGATATGACCGGGGCGCGCACGCAGCGGGATCTGCATGCCGCGCTGGACTGGGCGGCCGCGGGCGCCTGGTCCACCGGTGACATCCTGCTCACCGGGCAGTCCGGTACAGCCTTCGCCGCCCATTTCGGGCTGGATCATCCCGCTGTGCGCGCCGCTGCGTTGTTCACCACCTGTGCGGATGCCTACCGCTGCTTCAAGCGCGGCGGCATCAGCAACAACATCGCGACCGTCTACACGGCCAAGACCGAGGCCGGTGTCGCGCAGTCGGAGCTGGACCGGCTCCGACTGGGGACTGCCCTGTCACCGGATCCGGCGCGACGACAGCTGGCCATCGCGGATGCGCTGGCGCAGACCGTGTTGCGCCCGACGGTGGACGACTGGTGGCGTGAGCGATCCGCGTTTCCGCTGCTGGAACGGACCCGGGTTCCGGTGCTTTATGCCACCGAACCCTACGACATCATCCACACGTTCGATGCCTTCCAGCGCACCCCGAATGCACGGTTGGTGCTGGGTCTCGGGCATACCACCGCGGAGGTCATCGCCAACAGCGCCGGCCGGCATGCCGATGCGGTGCGCTCGATCGTCGATCGCTTTGTCGTGCATCACGGCCTTGGCGACGACAACGGTGCGGAACAGGACCCGCGTGTGGTCCTGCAAACCGAAGTCGGAGGCGTGCGACCGTATCGTGGTGCCGAGGCACTGGTGCGTTATGAGGCCGACTGGCCCTTGCCGGACACGCGCTGGACCCGGCTGTACCTGGGCGGGCGTTCCGGCAGCGGCGCGCTGTCGCTCAACGACGGGTTGTTGCAGGCGGAGCGGCCGGTGGCCGAGGCGGCTGACGTCACGCCGGTGGCGTCGGCGGTTCATCGTCGAGGGGATCTGCGCACCAACAGCTGGATCATCGGCGCCACGATTGCCGATTTTCGTGTCGACGAGGCGGCGGCGCTGACCTACACAACCCCGGAACTGGAGCAGGCGGTGGAGCTGTCGGGGCCCATCACGCTGCGGCTGGTCGCCACGGCCGCGGCCACCGATATCGACTGGTCGTTGCTGCTGACCGACGTCCATCCCGACGGCGGCAGCCACTGGGTCACCGACGGCTATCTGCGGGCCTCGCTGCGCAAGGTCGACCCTGCCAGGTCGCTAACCAATCGCGATGGCGACATCGTGCGCCCGTGGCATGGCTTCGACATGGCGGAACCGGTGCCGATCGGCGAGCCGGTGGAGTATCTGATCGACTTCTTCCCGACATCGGCGATCTTCCGTGCCGGACATCGCATTCGTCTCGACCTGCTGCCGGTCGCCGGTTCGGACAGCGATCCTCTGGCACTGGGTGATCTCGGCCTGGTGCGGATTCACCGCGGGGGCGAGCACGCATCCAGTCTGCTGCTGCCGCTGATTCCGGCTCGCTGCGAAACGTCGCTCCGGCTGAATCCGGACATGGAGCCGCTGGGTCCCTGCGCGGCGAGCTGGGCGCAGGCGACGGGTGTCGGTGAACCGGTGCAGGAGAAACCGGTGTCCGGAGCGGGCGGCGCCGGGGCGCTCGGATTGCCGGTACTGATCTGGATGAGCGGGATCCTGGCGCTTGTTCGCCGTCGTCACGGGTGATGTTTCGCGTTTGCGCTTGTCAGAGCCCGTAAGCTCACATGGATGGAGCGTGTCAGGACGGGAGGGCCGACGCGTCAGGAGGACGCAGTGATGAAGCGCATGTTGGCCGCCGCGGCGCTCGCGGTGTGCGGTTCCGGGCTCGCCGCGGATTTCTACGTGGCGCCGAACGGCTCGGATGGCAGCGAGGGCCGCAAGCCCGACCAGCCCCTGGCCACGATCAATCACGCCCTGGAACGTGCCGGGCCGGGCGATACGGTCTTTCTGCTGCCCGGTGTTTATGCCCAGGACATCCGCACGGTGCGTGACGGCTTGCTGACCAGGCCGATCACCATCGCCGGGCTCAAGGGCGATGATTTCAAGAACGATCACAGTGTGGTGATCCCGGCCACGGTCATCGGTGGCGGCAACAGTCGCGTGGTACAGGTTCGCAACAGCTACATCACCCTTCGCGACTTTGTGGTCGACGGCCTGCACGGTGATCCGTCGAGTCGCGACAGCATCCGCGACAAGCTGGTGTTCGTGCACAACGGTGAGCGTGAGGAGGGGCTGCGAGGCATCAGTATCGAGCGGATGATCCTCGCGCATGCCGGCGGCGAGTGCCTGCGCTTTCGTCACAAGGTGTCGGACAGCGAGATCGCCCACAACAGTATCAGCGACTGCGGGATGCACGACTTCCCATTCGAGAAATCCGGCAAGAACGGCGAGGCGATCTACATCGGCACGTCGTTCAAGCAGTGGGAAGATGGCAAGAACCCGACTTCGGGGCCGGATGTGTCGGCCCGCAACCGGGTTCACCACAACATCATCACCACCCGGGGCAATGAATGCGTGGATCTCAAGGAGGGCAGTACCGCCAACCAGATCTACATGAATCACTGCACCGGGCAACTGGACGCGAACTCCGCGGGTTTCAACTCGGCCGGCAACAGCAACGTGTTTCGTAGCAATCGGGTCTATGGCAACGCGGGTTCGGGCTTTCGCTTCGGCAGCGACAAGGCGGGATTCGGGATCGACAACATCGCGATCGGCAACGAGGTCTCCGCCAACGCCCAGTTCGGCATCAAGATCATGAACGAGCCGCAGGGCCGGCTGTGCGGCAACCGTTTCGAGAACAACGGCAAGGGTGAGTACTACTCGGATCACGGGCGCGAATACGCGCCGGCCGCGGCGTGCCAGTCCTGACCGGCGATGGAGGGGTTGGGCGATGCCGGCTTAGAATCGACATTCATCGACAGACCCTGGTGACGCATGTCGCAGCCCGCCTGGTATCGCAATCCGGAAATGATCATCGCGCTGTCCGCGCTGGTGGTCAGTCTCTTCACCGTGTTCGTCGGCGCCTATTCGGCCTGGGTCGACCGCGCCTATGCGCGCGCCGCGGTGTGGCCGCGGCTGGAAATGGGGCAGAGCTACGCACCCGGCCGATTCGGCTATTTCGTGTCGAATCGGGGAACCGGACCGGCGCTGATCAAGACCGTGCGCATGACCGTGAACGGCCAGCCGATGCGTGATTGGTCAGCGGTGCTGACGGCGATGGGGGCGGGGGATCGTCACTACATGCAGTCGCAGATCAGCCGGCGAACATTGTCGGCGGGGCAGGACATCCAGGCATTTCAGACGGAAGACGAGGCCATGATCCGCCTGCTCACGGACGCCAGCTCGCCGACGACCGAAGTCACGCTCTGCTATTGCTCGATTTACGACCAGTGCTGGTCGGTGGACCAGGCCAACCGTCCCGTTGAGGTCGGCCGCTGTGATCTTCCGGACGCGGAGCAGTTCGTCCAGTGACTGGGCGGGCGGGGCGCTTCAGCGCAGTTCCCGGCGAACCACGAGCTTGAGGCCGGACCAGATCTCCGAGACCGCGCAGACCTTCACGTCGACATAGCCCAGCGGCAACGCGAGCTCACGGATCGTGCCTTCGACGATGTCGGTGGGCCGCTTTGACGCCTTCTTCGGCCACGAGGCCCAGATCACCGCATCGGGGCGCAGCCGCTGGCGACAGTCGCTCAGCTGGCGGCCGAGCCGCTCGGCCTCCGTCATGAACAGGTGCACGAGGTCGACATCCGCCGTGATCCTGTCCGTCCAGGT
>CALBOV010000387.1 GCA_937896565.1 uncultured Salinisphaerales bacterium | reverse complement strand
GTGGCCGTGCCTTCCGCCATGATCTTCGACCCGCGGGTAATGATCATGTTGGAGAAGCCAGGCGCGGCGATGATCTGCGTGCCGGGCTCGATCTCCACGGTCACGTTGAGCACCGGCGTGGTGCCGTCGCCACTGACCAGGGTGCCTTCGGTCGCGGTCATTTCGCCGTTACCGTTACCCACGGTCACGCGGCCATTCATGTACCAGATCGTGTCGGCGGTCAGCGTGATGTCAGACGTCACGTTGGTCGGCAGCTGGCAGACGTTGTCGCCCTCCGAGGTCTGCTGACGCGAGGTCGCAAAATCCGGACAGATCGAGAACGGGTTATCGGTCACGGGACCGCCGCCACCGCTGCCTTCCACAACAATCGAGGTTTCGTCGCCTTCGGTGCAGCCGTGCAAACCCACAGCGGCTGCGGCGACGGTGCTCACCAGCAATAATTTCGAGAACTTCATAACAACTCCGTCAGTTTCGTTGAGTCACTTGGGGGTCACACGGGGTGACAAGCGTGCACTCGGTTAAAAATTCCAATCGATTCCTGCTTCAAGCGTCACGCCCTGCTTGTACTCCTGGAATACCTGGCCGCCCTGCGTGAACTCGACGGTTTCGTCCAGAAGATTTCCTGCCTTGGCCTTGAAGACCAGGGATTCGGTGATGAAGGCCTTGTAGTTGAGGTCGAGGTCGAACCTCGGCTCCTCCACAACATCCGGCAGATCGCTCAGACCAACGTCCACGATGGTTTCGCCGGACTGGTTGATCAGCATCGTCAACTCATGGCGGATGGCGCCCGCGTAATCGTCGTAGCCAACAGCCAGGTTGAAGGTGTAGTCCGGCTGACCCTGAAGCTTGCGGGTCTGGCCGCCATCCAACTCGATTTCGGACTCGATGAGGCTGGCATTGAGCGCCACGAAGATGGAGCGAGAGCCCCCCTCATTGATATCGAAGTCACGACGACCGTCGAACTCGATACCGTAGATGTCGGCCTCCTCCCCGTTCTGGAATGTGCGGGAGTTACCAGCGGTCCCCGACGCCTGCAGCAGCACGCGCTCGATCGGGTCCTCAATCGTCTTGTAGAAGGCCGCAACACTGAGACTTTCGTCTTCGTCGCCGTACAGCTCCCAGCGCAGATCCAGGTTGGTAACCTCGGAGACCTTCAATGCCGGGTTGCCTCGCACTCGGAAGTTGAACTGGTTGTCGTAGAACGTCGCGTTCGAGGTTTCCTTGAAGTCCGGGCGCGACACCGTGCGGCTGGCGGCAAAGCGCAACTGCTGGCTGTCGCCAATCTCCCAGTTCAGCGCCAGGCTCGGCAGCAGGATGTCCTCATCAATCGACGAGAGAACCGCGGAGCCATCACCCTGAATGGAGAAGGTCTCGGTCGTCTGCTCGTAGGCTTCGTAGCGCACACCCAGGATCACCTGGTAAACGTCCGCAAAACGCTGGGTGAACAAGCCGTAGACACTGTTCAGATCGAGCTCCGCCTCGTAGCTGTCACTGGGCAGCGTACGATCGGCGAACGCCAGACCGGTGCTCTGATCACCCGTGATGTTGTCCAGCGTGATGACGTCACTGACCAGCAGATTCGGTGAGTTCTGGTCGTACTGCGATTCGTTGCCGATGTAGCCGAACGCCTGTGAATCGGAGTCGCGCTCGCGATGAATCAGCTGAATCCCCGATTCGAACGATGCGGCACCCAGACTGTTGTCGAACAGGTATTCCCAGTCGGTGGATGCATCGAGATTGTCGTCCGACAAATCGTCGTAGCGGCGCACCAGTTCCGGCACGATCAGGTCGTAGACGCCATCGCCGCCCTCGAGATCGAAACGCACTTCACGGCGATCGGGCGCGTAGCGGCGGGCGTTGCTGCCGGTGATCTGCCAGCTGGCGACCAGCCCGCTGTTCTGGCCGAGCACATGCTCACCGGAGAACTGCTGCGAGAGGAACTGGCGCTCTTCCCACTCGATGCTGTAGCGGTAGGACTCCGAGCCGGAGTCGCCATCGCGACCCTGCGACACGCGGGTGGCCGCCTCGGTGGAACGGGAAACGACAGACGTGGACTGGAAGCTGCTGTCCCCCACGTTCATCCCCAGCGAGAGCAGCCCGCTGGTGTCGATGGTGTTGGAGGCTTCCTCGAAGGTGAAGTCATCGAAGACGCCACCATCCGTGTTGTAGCTCCGGCTGACGCCCTCCGCTTTCTGATCCCAGTCGTTGCGGTAGTTCGCCGCCGCAAAGAAACCGACCTCATGGCCGCCCACGGTGAACAGGTTGCCGTAGTTCGCTCCAAGCGAGACTTTCGGCGCTGCCGTGGCGGAGCCGAGATCAAGATCGTTCATCAGCTGGACCGCAGCCACCTGGTTCAGTGCCTGGCGCGTCCCGTCGCTGAAGCTGCCTTCACATTCCACGCAGTTCAGCAACGCGGAGATCGCTTCAACCCCACCCGGGACATCACGCGACCCGTCATCGAAGCCGAACGCGTCGTAGTCGCCACTGATTGGATCGAACGCGACTTCGTCACCGGTCAGACCATCGGTGTAGCCCAGGCTGAACGAGAATTTTCCAGCCGCCTCGTCGGGGAACGTACGGGTGTTGATCACCAGGTTCCCGCCCGTGCTTTCACCGGGCATGCTGGCGATGAATGACTTCTTCACGTCCAGCTGCTTGACGATATTGCTGGGGAACAGATCCAGCGGGACCTCACGCTTGGTGGGGTCCGTCGACGGCAGCGTTGCACCGTTGAGCGTCGTGGTGATGTAACGACCACCCAGACCACGGATGAAGACGAAGCGACTGCTCTGCACCGTCACGCTCGGCACCCGGACGACGGAAGCGGCCACGTCAGTGTCACCAAAGCGAGCCAGCTGCTCGATGCCCAGAGTCTCGATCACGTTGACCGAATAGCGTTCGGATTCGCCGAACGCGGAGGGGTTGAACGTGCCGAGAACCACCACTTCTTCGATGTTGGATGATGCGGCGGTGGACCCGTACTGATAGCGCCCCTGCAAGGTGATTCCGCTGACGACACGCACCGACTCGGTTTTGGGCGTGCTCAGTGAGGGGTGGCTGATCTGCAGGTCGTAGACGCCACGCGGCAGTTCCAGGGTGAAGCTGCCATCGTCCTGCGTCTGAACGGTTTCACTCACCTTGGGCACGGAGACCGTCGCGCCCGCCAGCGATTGACCGTCGTTGCGAATTCGGCCGTTCAGCGTTCCCCTGGGAGCCGACGCCCGATCACGGGCCGTTTCGGTCACGAAATAGCTCTCGACGAACTGCTGAGGCTCCTCCCCGCTCTGGAGCGAAACCGTGATGTCGACCAGCTGACCGGCTGCAGAGGTGAAGTTGAACCGGTGCACCTCGACGCCACCCAGCAGAACGGCGACACCGTGCCGCCCGGCATCGAGATCAAACGTCGCGGAACCGCTGGCGTCGAGGATCTTGCTCTGCTCGCCATCGAGAACCACCTCGAGGCCGGTCGCAGCGGAACCGTCTTCGAACGCGTACAGCACCAGCTCGTCCGCGGCGCTCGCGACGCTGACGCCGACCGCAAGCGCTACCGCGAGGATTCCTCTCAGGCTTCGCAGGTTCATCTCAGTTCCTCAAATCGAAAATTTCTGTCGTGCCCAACGTCGTATCGCCTCAACGAACACGACGTTCGCAACCAAAACGCCCCGACTACGCGCAAGCGTCTCGGCCATACGGTCTGTCGCGTGGAATCCCTGACGCCGGCGCAAACCCCGTGGCGCTCCCTGATGCTCCGAAACGGCCTTGCCGCTCGCAGCCGCCCGGCCGCCCTTGTTCCCTGAAGTCGGAGGTCGGGTCGCATGTGTCGACTGACCTCAAATGCTGGGCGCAGAGAGTAAGAGCCGAATTTGACGGTCGTGTGACAGGCGCGAAATGACCCTCGATCCACGCGCATGCGCTCGCCGTGGTGCGCGTTGTCGCCAACGGCGTTGCATCCGGACATCACTCTCGATCGAATGGACGCATCGAATGTGGACTCGCAACCGGATGGACTCGATGCAACTCGTCACGACCTATGTCACCGGCTTTGCGGCCATCACCCTGATGCTGGTGGCCACCTGGCTTCTGCAACTGCGCACCCGGAATGCCGGGCATGTGGACATCACCTGGTCGTTCTCGCTGGGCGTGGCCGCGCTGATCTACGCCGTGTGCTCCGATGGCGACTCCACCATGCGCCTGCTTGCGGGCACGCTCGGATTGGTCTGGTCCGCGCGACTCGGTGGCTACCTTTATTTAAGGAATGTCGGCGCCCCCGAGGACAGCCGCTACACCGCCCTGCGAGAGAAGTGGGGCCAGACCCAGGACCGGAACATGCTGCTGTTCTATCTGTTCCAGGGGCTGATGGCGTGGATACTGAGCCTGCCCTTCCTGATCGTGGCGACGCGCCCCGATGTCGCGCCTGCGCCGCTACTGGTGCTGGGCGTGC
Organism: uncultured Salinisphaerales bacterium; assembly: GCA_937896565.1. GTDB lineage: Bacteria > Pseudomonadota > Gammaproteobacteria > Nevskiales > OUC007 > Abyssibacter. Next base: position 1,798 of record CALBOV010000387.1, on the reverse strand, counting down.
TGATCTGGGCCATCTCGGTACTCGGCGAGGCGCTGGCGGACTACCAGCTGATGCGCTTCAAGGCCAACCCGGACAACCGCGGCCAGGTCTGCCGCGACGGCCTCTGGTACTACTCGCGACACCCGAACTACTTTTTCGAATCCCTGCACTGGGTGGCCTATGCACCGCTGGCGCTGGGGAGTTCCTGGTGGTGGCTGACGTTGATCAGTCCGGTGCTGATGGCCTGGCTGCTGCTCAAGGTTTCCGGCGTACCCGGCGTGGAAACACCCGAAGGCAAATCCAAACGGGCCGGTTACGACGAATATGTCAGGACGACAAGCTCGTTCATTCCCTGGCCCCCGAAAAAGGCTTAAGCGATGCCCTCAGCAATCGATCTCTGCGAACGCGGACTGATTCCCGACCGACTGGCCCGTGCCGGCATGCGCCGCCTGATCCAGAAACGCCTGGACAGCGAGGAGGCGACGGACCCCGAAGCTCGCTCGGATACCGTGCGGCGCCTGGTCAGGGAATGGTCGCAGGGCGAAATCGCGGAACAGACCGACGCCGCCAACGCGCAGCACTACGAGGTCCCGGCGGAATTCTTTTTGCGCTCGCTGGGCGAGCGGCTGAAGTACAGCTGCTGCTACTACCCGACCGGGCGTGAAACCCTGGAGCAGGCGGAGGACGCCATGTTGTCGCTCTACGCCGAGCGCGCCCGGTTGCGGGACGGTCAGCGCGTGCTGGACATCGGCTGTGGCTGGGGCTCGCTGACACTGTGGCTGGCCGAACACTATCCGAACATGGAGATCGTGTCGGTCTCCAATTCCAGTGGACAGCGCGAATTCATCGAACAACAGGCCCGGGAACGCGGTCTGAGCAACATTCACGTGATCACTTGCGACATCAACGTGTTCGACCCCGCCGCCCATGGCGAGTCGGCACCGTTCGACCGCGCGCTGTCAGTGGAGATGTTCGAGCACATGCGCAACTACCGCGAACTGATGCGCCGGATCAGCACCTGGCTCAAGCCGGACGGCCTGCTGTTCGTGCACATCTTCGCGCATCCGCATCTGGCCTATCCCTACGAGGACCGCGGCGACTCCGACTGGATGACCCGCTACTTCTTCAGCGGCGGCGTCATGCCCTCCCAGCATTTGCTGATGCACTTCCAGGAGCACATGCGCATTGCCGATCACTGGTGGGTCAACGGCCAGCACTACGAGAAGACCTCGAATCAGTGGCTGGAACGCATGGACGCCGAACGCGACACCATCCTCCCGCTGTTCGAACAGGCCTATGGCACCGCGCGCGAGGGTCGGATCTGGTTCCAGCGCTGGCGCATGTTCTACATGGCGGTGGCGGAGTTCTTCGGCTATCGCAACGGCGGCGAATGGGGAGTCGGTCACTATCTGTTTCAGCCTCGGGTCGCCGTGACCGAGGGCAGCGCCGAGCAGACGCGACAGCCGGACGCCGAGGCCGCCTGATGCGCTGGCTGCCCGCCATCGTGCTCGCGCTAGGCCTCATCGGCCCGGCGGATGCATCCGATACGCGCGAGTTCATCGGCTACGGTTACACGCTCGAGGGCAACGAGTTCCGCTACATCGAATACCACCGGCAGTTGCTGGACGACGGCGGCAACGTCACGGCCTGGACCGTGGACTTCTGGAATGCCGACGGCGACAAGATCGCCGAAAAGCGCTTTGAACCGGGTGCAACACCCAGCATCCCCGCCTACGAGTTCCGGATGCTCACCAACGGCTACCAAGAGGGCATTCGTGGCACCGGCGGACCGGAGATCACTCTATACCGGCAAAAGCCC
>CALBOV010000386.1 GCA_937896565.1 uncultured Salinisphaerales bacterium | reverse complement strand
GGCCGCCAGCTCTACCATGGCGTCTGCGCGGGCTGCCACGGCGCCTCCGCCATCAGCAGCGGCCTGGTCCCGGACCTGCGCTACCTGGATGCCGAGACACATGCGCAGTTCGGCCCCATCGTCGCCGGCGCCCGAGCCTCACGTGGCATGCCGTCCTTCGCCCACCTGTTGCCCCCGGAGCAGATTGCAGTGATTCACCAGTATCTGATCAAGCGCGCGCACGACCTGACCGCCGCCCGCGCCGAGACGACCGAATGAGGCGAGCGCTCGCCTGCCTGCTGCTGAGCGGATCCGCCACCGTGACCGCCCAGACACTCCAGTTGGATCCTCTGATCGTCAGTGGTGACGCCGAACCGGCGCCGCCGTCGTCTACGCAGCTCGACGGCAGCGCGGCCGAAACCTCGGATGCGCTAAGCCTCGACACCTGGTTGCAACAGGTGCCTGGCGTGTTCGCGCAGAACCGCTACAACCTCGCCCAGGGCCTGCGGCCGTCGATTCGCGGCTTCGGCGCCCGGGCCGCGTTCGGGGTGCGCGGGATTCAGGTACTGGTCGACGGCGTCCCGCTGACGCTGCCCGACGGGCAGACCGAGCTCGACGTGCTGGACCTGGAGGCCGTGGAACGTATCGACGTGATTCGCGGTCCGGCCGCGGCGCTGTTCGGCAACGCGGCCGGCGGCGTCATCGCCATCGAGACCGCCGATCCTCCCGAGTCCTTCGAGACCGGGGCTCGAATCACCGCTGGCGAGCTGGGGCTGCGCCGCTGGCGCGCGACGCTGGGCGGCGGCCTGGGCGCGGACACGTCCGCGCGTCTGGCGCTCGGAGAGCAACGCCTGGACGGCGCGCGTGATCACGCCAACAGCCAAGTCCGACGGCTTAACGCCCGCAGCCGGACCGGGCTGGCCAACGGCCGGGTGAAGTTCAACGCCAGCGCGCTGGACGTCACCGCTCAGGACCCGGGCTCGTTGACCCGCGCCCAGGTTGATGACGATCCCGGACAGGCCGCGGCGAACAACCTGCGCTTCGATGCCGGCGAGCGCATCCGCCAGCAGCGCCTGAGCGGCCGCTGGCTGCGGACCACACGCACCGCGTCCTGGTCGTTGCAGGGCTTCGCCGGGCAGCGACTGTTCGAAAACCGCCTGCCCTTCGAATCCGGTGGGCAGGTGAGTTTCGACCGACGCTTCGGCGGTCTCGGCGGCACGCTGACAACCACCACCGCGGGCTGGGACCTGACCACCGGCCTGGATCTGCAACACCAGCGCGATGCCCGCCGGCGTTATGACAACCTCGACGGTGGCGTGCGCGGCGATCTGGCGCTGGATCAGACCGAGACAGCGACCGGCTCCGGACTCTACCTGGCCGCCGAACGCCCGCTGGGACCCGGGTGGCAACTCGATCTCGGCCTGCGCCTGGATCATCTGCGCATCGCGGTGGACGACCATTTCGGCAGCGACGGCGACGACTCCGGTGATCGCGACTTCGACGCGACAAGCTGGTCGGCTCAGCTCGCCCGCGAACTGGGTGCCGACCACCGCCTGACCCTGCGCGTGGCCAGCGCCTTCGAGTCCCCTACCGCCACCGAGCTGGCCAACCCGGACGGCGGCGGCTTCAATCCCGACCTCGACCCGGCCCGCGCCACGGCCGCCGAACTGGGCGTCAGCGGACTCACCCCGTCGGCTTCATACAGCATCGTGGTGTTCACGACCCGACTGCGCGACGAACTGGTGCCGTTCGAGCGTGACGACCAGCCGGGCCGGACGTTCTACCGCAACAGCGGCCGCTCCTCGCGAGACGGTGTCGAACTTGCGTGGACGCAGCAACTGACGCCGCGGTGGTCGACCCACGCCGGCTACACGTTCAGCCAGTTCGAATTTGATGACTACATGCGAGACGGGATGGACTTCGCCGGCAACCGCCAGCCGGGCATCCCGCGGCAGCACGGGTATCTGACGGTGAGCTGGGCGCCGGGCGCCACCCTGCTCAGTCTGCGTGGTCGGTTCATCGGTGAGCTCTATGCCGACGACGCCAACAGCACCCGCGTTCCGGGCCACGCGCTGCTCGACCTCGGCGGTTCGCTGCCGCTGGACGCGAAGCGGCGCTGGACGCTGCGCGCGGGCGTCAACAATCTTGGCGACATCGACTACGCCGACAACGTCCGCATCAATGCCTTCGGTGGTCGCTACTTCGAACCGGCGCCCGGCCGACACGTCTATGCCGGCCTGGAGGCCGCGTTCTGAGCCCGGGCGGGAGTTCCCCTACAGGAACAGAATCAGCAGCAACGCACCCAGCGCCAGCCGGTAGGCCACGAACGGCGCGAAGCCCATCCGATTGATGGCCCCGAGGAAAAGATGAATGCAGGCGTAGGCACTCACCGCGCTCAGCGCGGTTCCACCCACGATCGCGGCCCAGTCCACCGGACCATCCATCTTGAGCAAATCCAGGGTCTTGAGCCCGCCGGCAAGCAGGATCAGCGGAATGGCGAGCAGGAACGAGAAGCGGGCCGCCGCCTCGCGCTCAAGACCCAGGAACAGCGCCGCGGTCATGGTGATGCCGGACCGCGAGGTGCCGGGAATCAGCGCCAGGGCCTGGGCCAGGCCGACCCACAGGCCGTCGACCCAGCCCATGTCCTGCGTCCCACGTCCACCACGCCTGCGATCGGCCCACCACAGCAACAGGCCGAAACCGATGGTCGTCGCGGCGATGACCAGCGGACTGCGCAGATAGACCTCGATCCAGTCCTTGAACAGCAGACCGGCCAGCCCGGCCGGAATCGTCCCGAGCACCACCAGCAGACCCAGGCGCGCCTCCGGATTCATGCCGCGGCCGGCGGCCCAGGCCAATGTGCCCCCGCTCACCGACCAGACATCGCGCCGGAAATAGCCGACCACCGCGATCAACGAACCCACGTGAACGGCGACATCGAAGGCCAGCCCCTGATCCTGCCAGCCCAGCAGCACGGGCACGAGGATCAGGTGGGCGGAGCTGGAGATCGGCAGAAACTCGGTGATGCCCTGTACAACGGCCAGCAATATGATCTGCAGCCACGTCATACTCGGGCGCCTGTCATCCGTCGAAACATCAACTCACTCCCGTGAATCAGAAAGTCGAAAACGCACCGGTCGCATTGATCACCGGCGCAGCCAAGCGGCTGGGCGCCGCGATCGCCACGGAGCTGCATCGGAGGGGATATCGCATCATTGTCCACTATGGAGGCTCGTCGAAGGAAGCCGAGGCGCTGAGCAGCCGGCTCAACACCGACCGCCCCGGGTCGGCCATGACCGCGCAAGCCGATGTCGCCCGGGTGTCGGCGCTGCGGGACCTGGTGGACACCACCGTCGAGCGCTGGGGACGGCTGGACCTGCTGGTCAACAACGCCTCCACGTTCTACCCGACGCCGATGGGCCGCCTGGACGAAGCAGCGTTCGAGGACCTGATCGCCACCAACCTCCGGGCACCGCTGTTCCTGATCCAGGCCGCCCGCCCGCATCTGACCGAATCGGCCGGCAGCGTGATCAACATCGTGGACATTCACGCCCAGCATCCGCGACCGGACTACTCGGCCTACTGCGCGGCCAAGGCCGGGCTGGATGCCATCACCCGGTCCCTGGCGGTGGAGCTGGCGCCAGCGATCCGCGTCAACGGCGTGGCGCCGGGCACGATACTGCCGCCGCCCGAGTTCGATGGTGATGTCGATACCTGGGAGCGCAGCTCGGCCGCACCGGTCCCGATGCAGCGGACCGGCATGCCGGAGGAGATCGCGCACATGGTCGCGTTTCTCGCCAGCGACGAGGCCGCCTATGTAACCGGGCAGATCATCGCCGTGGACGGGGGCAAGTCCCGCGCCTGACCGCGCTACCTGGAGCCGCCTTGGGACTCGGACCGGAACTCGATGCGAGATTCTCCCAGCGCCTCGCCGTCCGGCCCGAAACGACGCTCGGCCATCTCGACCCGTCCGTCCGCGCCCCAGCGCAACGCGGTGCTGGCGCGGGTGCCGTAGTTCTCGCCACGGATGAATATCGGCGACAGGAAACGCTCCAGCTCGATCCCGACACCGGTGTCCGGCAGCGCCGCATCCTCGGCGGGTGCGGTCTGCCCCATCATGTCCAGCAACGCCGCCGTGCCACGATCCGACCCCATCGCGGCATCCAGCGCCTCACGGGCGCGCCGCACCTTGGGCCAGGGTGAATCCAGCGCGCCGTTCGACAGCGCATGCAGCCCCGGCTCGATGCGTTGCAGGCCCGCGGACTCGCGGTTGGCGAGAAACCAGAATTCGCGCCCGTCGAACATCAGCAGGCTGAAACCGGCGTAGCGCTCGAGATCGACCCCCGCCGCATAGTCCCGCGGCGACAGGCTGCCGCGCAGGAAGTCGGCGACCAGCGCGCCCCGGGACGGCGCGCCCTCGGCGGTCTGCTGCATTTCACGGTAATTGGTCAGCGCGGCGAAGCGACCTCGCCGGGAGCTTCCAAGCCAGGTGCCGCCGGCACGCAGATCACGCCCCCCCAGGATGTCCGGCGCGTCGTCCCACCAGTCCATGGCGGCGGCGGGACGATCATGAAACTCGTCCCGATTGGCCGCTACGACCAGAGGGCGGGCCTGGTCCGGTTGCCAGGCGAAAGCGATCAGGCACATGGCCGCGTCCAGAATGATTCGGCGCGCAAGGATTCTGAGGCGCCGGGACGATGTCAACCTCCCGCGCGTGAACGCTTTCCACTTTCCCTTGTAGAGTGCGGTCATGAATGATGACGCCATCTCCGACGAGACACGTCTGGCTGCGGTGCGCAACTGGGAGCGGCAGCCACCCGGCATCGGCGTGCGCGGGCTCGGCCAGAGCAGCGGCCGCATCGCACGCTACTTCCGGGGTGCGGTGCCAACGAGCCTGATCGAGATGGCCCTGAACTCCGCGAACGACCTGGCGCTACGCTCCTCATCCACCGCCACCGTGCTGCGCTGGGCGAATGCCGATTCGGTGGAAAGCCTGCGCGCCGCGCCGCTGGACCTCGGAGACAGGCTCAGCCAGCGGGTCCAGCGCGAGGCGATGGCCGCCGCGGCAACGCTGGGGGCCACCACCGGCCTGGGCGGCGCCGCGCTGATGGCCGTGGACATCCCGGCGTTGATCACGCTTTGCCTGCGCACCATCCACCGCACCGGCCTTGCCTACGGCCTGCCGCTGGAAGGGGAGGCCGGACGCATGCTCGCCATCGGCCTGTTCGCCCTGTCCTCCTCGAACACACCCGAGGACAAGCAGGCGGCGATCGAGGCACTGTCGCGCACGACGCCGGGTACGCCCATGGCCAGCCTGCTGGAAGCCGCATGGCGCGAAGGGCTGGAGCGCGCCTCAGAACGCGAACTGACCAAGCGCGCAGTGACGTTCTCGATGTCCAATCTTGGCCGTCAGCTCGGATGGAATCTGGCCAAGCGCAAGTCGGCCGCGGCCATCCCGGTGCTGGGCGCGGTGGTCGGCGGCTCGGTCAACGCGTGGACGGTCTACGATCTCGCGCGCAACACGCGCTTCGCGTTCCTCGCCTGGCGTCTGGGCCACTGGGGGCCGCAGTCCGCGATCGCCTGCACGCACATGGACGCGCTGCCAGCACCACCGACGGACGAACGGTCCGGACCCTGAGCCCGCCTCGTCGCTTGCGCCAAGCCCCCCGAGAGCGCAGGATTTCACGGCACGCAACGCGCTTGCGGCACGGTCCAACGGCCTGCCCCGCGCGCCGCGAACACTCCAACAAGAACGCCAATACGGGAGGAGAAACATGCGCCGCATGACGCCGCTAGACGCTGCCTGGCTGACCGTCGATTCGCGTGACACACCGATGCACGTGGCCACCCTGGTCATCCTGTCCAAGCCCCGGAACGCGGCGCCCAGTTACCTGCGCGATCTTGTCGACGAGTTCCAGGGCGCCCGCAGTTTCGTACCGCCGTGGAACCTGCGCATCCGCCAGTCGCCACTGAAAAACGTGCTGCCGGTGGTGGAGGAAATCCACGACATCGACATGGAATACCACGTGCGGCACTCGGCCCTGCCCGAGCCCGGCGGCGAGCGCGAACTGGGCGTGCTGGTCTCTCGCCTGCACGCCAACCAGCTCGATCTGACCAGGCCGCTGTGGGAATGCCACATCATCGAAGGGCTGGAGAAGGACCGCTTCGCGATCTACACGAAGATGCATCACGCGCTGGTCGACGGCGTCGCCGGCGTGCGCATCATGCAGCGCTCGTTCTCGGAAAGCGCGCGCGAACGCAACATGGCGCCGCCGTGGTCACGACGCGCGGCGACGGAACCCAAGCGTGAACGACACGCCGATGCGGCGCTAAGCCCCACGGGCTGGGCCGCCGCGGCCCTGGCGAGCACCCGCTCCAAGGCGCGCAGTGCCGCCGGCCTGGGCAAGACCGTCGCCCATCTGGTCAGCGCGGCGGGCAACCGGGAAAACGCGCTGACGTCACCTTACGACTCGCCGAAGTCGGTGCTGAACCGGCGCATTTCGCCACCACGGCGTTTCGGCACGCAGCAGTACGAACTCGAGCGGCTGAAGAAGATCTGTCAGGCCGCGGACGTCACGCTCAACGACGTCGTGCTGTGCATCTGCGGCGCCGCGCTGCGGCGCTTCCTGCTTGAGTCCAACGCGCTGCCGGACAAGCCGCTGACCGCGGGCATTCCCGTGTCGGTCCGACCGGCCGGCGACATGCAGGTGGGCACGGCGATCAGCTTCATCCTGTCCACGCTGGGCACGGACATCGCCGATCCGCTACTGCGATTGCAGGCCATCCACGCCTCGACCAGCAAGGCCAAGGGCGAGTTGCAGACACTGACCCGCAAGCAGATCGACGGCTACACGCTGATGCTGATGGGGCCATTCATCGGCTCACTGGTCACCGGCCTCGGCGGCCGGACCCGGCCGGTGTTCAACATCACCATCTCCAACGTACCGGGCCCGAAGAAACCGCTGTATTTCAACGGTGCACGGGTCGAGGGCGTCTACCCGGTGTCGCTGGTGACACACGGCCAGGCGCTGAACATCACCTGTCTGTCCTACGCGGGCAAGCTGAACTTCGGCTTCACCGCCGCGCGCGACACGCTGCCGCACATGCAGCGTCTGTCGGTCTACACCGGCGAGGCGCTGGAAGAGCTGGAAACCCTGCTGATGACCCGATCGGCGTCGAAGCCTTCGACCACACGCAAGCGAAAAACGGGCTAGCCCGGACAAAAAAAGAGGGCGCCATCGGCGCCCTCTTTTCGTTCGGGACTGCGCGCTACTGCGAAAGCGCGGCCCGGAAGGCGAAGAACCCGCTGCCGGTGCAGGCATCCGCGTCCTCGTAGCTGTCATCGACCACGTTGTCGATCCAGTTCACGAGCAGTTCGTAGCCTTCCATGTGCACCACGCTGCGTGCCAGCGGCGGCATCCGCGCGGCGATGGTCGTCGCGTCCGGCCCGACTCGATACGGGATGATGGAATCCGACGCATCGCCCGGATGGATGTCAACGGAGCGTCCGCCGCGACCTTCGGTTCCGGTCGCCGTCGGCCCCTTGCAGATGCCGTACACGCCGTTCACGTCACGGTACCAGTCGACATACATCCCCGTGTTCGAAGCCTGGCCGTGCGGGTTGTGGCAATGCGCACAGTTGATTTCCAGATAGGCGCGGGCACGGGCCTCGATATCCTCGGGAGAACCTGCCGCGTATCCGGAGTCACCCGGGACGTTGTAGATCGGCAAATGCTCGATCGCGGTGGCGACATGGGTTTGCGGATCCACCGTCAGGTCGTCCGGACAGTTGTCCATGTAGCCGTTCTCACACCAGTACACCACCTGGTTGTAACCGGCGACCGAATGGTGTGCCTGCCCCGAGTCGATCGGCGATTCACTCTCGTAGGCGCGGTTCAGGTTGCGCGGCTTCGGTCCGATGGGCGATGCACCTGGCTCGACGTCGTTGTTGCTGTGACAGGTCACGCACTGGCTGCCGTTCGGGAACAGATACTCCTGCGTGGAGCCGGTGTGGCGCACGCCACTATCGACATCGGTGTAGTCCCAGGAGGCGGCGGTCGATCCACCTTCCAGCGCGAGATGCGCCGACCAGTGACCGTCTTCCTGGGTCCAGATGTATTCCAGACCATCCCAGTAGACCTGACCGTCGTTGCGTGCGCGCTTGATCAGCAGACGCGTCTCCGCCGGGGTCTCGACGCCCGTGGTCTCGTCGGCGAACGCGAAGGTCTTCGCGATGATCGTGCCGACCGGGAACAGGATCGACGTGTTCACGCCGTCCGCGGTGTCACGGTAGTGCGCCTTCTCACCCGGAGGCAGGAACAGCACGCGGTGCTTGGTCGAATAGTCCGTGAACAGCTTGCTGTTCAACACATACGGAATACCGCGACCGTTCGGGGTGCTGCGAGGATCTTCAGGGTCGGCGAACAGATGGTACTGACCCAGCGACGGGCAGTTGACCGCATACGCCTTGCTGTTGATCTGGCCGCTGCCCACCGAGGCGTTGCACAGGCGTGCGACTTCCTCGGCCGAGGGTGCCGGGTCCACCGCGCCGGACGGTTCGAACGGCGGGGTCACCACGGGGTCGAGGTGCTTCATCGGCTTGCCGTACTCGGTCGGGCAATCATGCGGACTCATGTCGAAGTCCGATGCGAAGTTCGCGATGCCGGACAGAATGTCCACGATGCCGTCGACACTCAGCAGATCGGTGATGTTGCCGCCCAGCAGCAGGAAGAGCGCCTCCAGGCCATCCAGACCGTGGAAATTCGCGTAGGTCTGGCTGTCGTCGGCGAAGACGTTGTCGTCGGCGATACAGGACGACCACCACTCGGGCAGGATGCGCTCGCCCTGGTCATCGAACTTGTAGGCGTTGTAGCGGCAATCCGGGTTCGGGTACTGGTTGCCCGAGATCGGCTTGCCCTGCTCGTCCTGCGGCAGCGGGTCACCATTGGAGTCGACCGGATACGGGCACTCCGGGTCATAGTCATCCAGGTAGCCGTCCCAAACGATGTGAGCGCCGGCATAGCGCCCCAGCGCCGCCAGATTCTTCAGGCCGATCAGCATCGGAAACACCGACGTGATCTGGTCGCCACCGCTGGAGATGATCGCCTGCAGATCCGGGAGCGGCAGACGGTTGCCGTTGTTCTCGAAGGTGTTGCCGTAGATGTTGACCGTTTCGCTGTACATGTCCAGACGACGGTCGCCCGGTTCGCCGAGCACCTCGTAGCTGGTGTGCACGATGCCGGCGGTGTCGTGATCCTTGAACGTGTTGTTGAAGATCTCGATCTTGTCGTAGCCCAGCGTCATCAGCCCGATGCCCTGAGGTACGTCCGATACCAGCGTGCCCGGTTCGGCGAAGTTGTAGACGTTGTTGTTGCGCGCCATGTTGCCGTGTACCCGCGTGGACTTGCCATAGCGGGTGATGCCGTCCAGGTCGTAGACCAGGAAACCGGCGGTGTTGCATTCGGCGAGGTTGTCGATGAACTCGCCACTGCGGACGTTTTCGATCTCGAATGCGAACACGTTGTAGGCGGCACGCGAGTTCTGGATGATCGCGTTGTCCGTCTGCCCGACGTAGATGCCCGCATCCGACGCGCCGATCGATTCGGCGTGGTCGACCAGGATGTTTTCGGACTCGACCGGATACACGCCATAGCGGCCCGCGGCCACGCTGACGGTGTAATCGGGCGATGCAGCCCGCTCGTTGCGCGGCGGCTCCGTGCAGGCGACGTGGATCTTCTCCGCGTAGTTGTCCGCGGTGATCAGGTCCTCGTCATCCGTGTGGAAACCGCTGGACCACATGGTGCGCACGTGGGTCAGCGTGCCGTGATTCACGCCCTTGAGCTTGATGCCGTCGCCGGGCGTATCCAGCACCGTCAGGTCCTGCACGGTGATGCCGCGCACGTTGCTCGCGAGAATGCCTTCCTGCGAGGTGCTGTTCTTGAACGAGAGAATGGTCTCGTCCATGCCGCATCCCTTGATCAGGATGTTCTCGGTGTTGGCGAGCGACAGACCGGTTTCCAGTTCGTAGTAGCCGCAATCGAACTGAATCGTGTCCTTCGGACGCGCCTGAACCATCGCGCTGGCCATCTGCCCGGTGGCTTCCGGGCCGAGTTCGATGAAGAACACGCGCCCTTCCGACGAGCCCGTGCTGTCACTCGGCGGGCTGCTGGTGCCACAAGCGGACAACAGAAGAAGCACGGTCGATAGGCCGACCAGAAGGCGACATGAGTGGGTCATGCGGTTCCCCGATTCAGATGGGCGTGGACTTCAGAGCAAGAGAAAGCCAGATTCAGAATATTTAGCTCTCACTTAACGTTACACGCAGATGACGGCACGCCGGTTAGTAAATTTGGCTCACCGTCTGTCCGGACCAAACCGGCCCTCAGACGAAAAAAGGGGCGCCAAGGCGCCCCTTTTTTCGGTGGTGTCGCCTGGTCAGCGACTCGCAAAAAGTCCACCACCTCCGCAGGCATCCGCGTTGGCGTAGCTATCGTCGATGACGGTATCGATCCACTCCACCAGCAGGGCATGAGCTTCGTCGTGCACCACACTGCGCGCGATCGGCGGCATTCTCGCGGCAATGGTGTCCGCCTCGGGACCGATGCGATACGGAACAATGGAATCCGCCGCGTCGCCCGGGTGAATGTCCACCGAACGCCCGCCACGGCCCTCGGTGCCCGTCGCCGTTGGCCCCTTGCAAATGCCGTAAACACCGTCGACCGGACGCGCCCAGTCCACGTAAAAGCCCGTGTTCGATGCCTGGCCCTGCGCGTTGTGGCAATGCGCGCAGTTGATCTCGATGTAGGCGCGGGCGCGGGCCTCGATGTCCTCGTCCGAGCCCGCGGGGAAACCGGCATCGCCGGGCACATTGAAGATCGGCAGATGCTCAACGTTGGAGGCGACCTGAGTCGCGGGATCGACACCCAGGTCGGTCGGGCAGTTGGTCAGGAAACCGTTGTCACACCAGAAGGCGATCTGATTGACGCCATCCACCGCGTGCTGGGGCCGTGCGGCCGCCATCGCGGAATCCGCCCGGTAGGCGCGGTTGAGATTGCGTGGCTTGGGACCAATCGGCGCAGCGCCCGTTTCGACATCGTTGTTGCCGTGACAGGTGATGCACTGGTTGGCATTGGGGAACAGGTAGTTCGCCGTCGAACCGGTGTGGCGCACCCCGCTGTCGACGTCGGTGTAGTCCCAGCTCACGGACGCCGAACCGCCCCCCAGCTTCAGCTCGGCGACGCGCTCACCGTCGACCTCGGTCCAGATGTATTCCAGGCCATCCCAGTACACCTGCCCATCGTCGCGCTGACGCTTGATGAGCAAACGGGTTTCAGCGGCGATCTCGGTCCCGGCCGTCTCGTCGGCAAACGCGAAGGTCTTGGCGATGATCGTGCCCACGGGGAACAGAATCGTGGCATTCACGCCGTCATCGGTGTCGCGGTACTGCGCCGCCATGCCGTCAGGCAGATAGGCCACCCTGTATTTGGTGGAGTAGTCGGTAAACAGCTTGCTGTTCAGGGTAAAGGGCAATCCGCGACCGTTTGGCAGGCTGAGCGGGTCCGCCGGATCGCTGAACAGGTGGTACTGGTCCAGCGTCGGGCAATTGACCTTGAAGGCCGCGGCGTTGATCTGTCCCACCGGCACATCCGCATCGCAGAGCAAGGCAATCTCCTCCGCGGTGGGTGCCGGGTCGACGTCACCCGAGGGCACGAACGGTGGAATCACGACCGGTGGCAGTGGTGGCAGATTGCTGCCATAGGCCGTCGGGCAGTCGTGATCCGCCATGTCGAAACTCGATGGAAAATCCTGGACGCCTGCGATGATCTCCTGCAGCGCGGCCGGATCCAGCAGCACGCTGGGATCTCCGCCCGCGGCGAGGAACACCGCTTCCAGGCCTTCCGTCCCGTGGAAATTGGCGAAAGTCAGGCTGTCATCGGCGAAGTCGTTATCCGCATCGATGCAAGAGAACCACCAGGTCGGCTTGATGCGCGTGCCTTCATCATCGAACTTGTACGCGTTGTAGCGACAATCCGGATTGGGATACTGGTTGCCCTGGATCGGCCGACCCTCCGCATCCTGCGGGATGGGCTGGCCCTGATTGTCCGTCGGGTACGGACAATCGGCATCCAGCACATCGGCATAGCCGTCCCACAGGATATGGCCGCCGCGGTATTGATCCCCGCCGGCCTGGTTTTTCAGCCCGACAAGCGTGGGAAACGCCGACGTCACCTGCTCTCCGCCGGTTTCGATGATCGCGGCGACATCAGGCGGCGGCAGGTTGTTGCCGTTGTTGGAGAAGACGTTGTTGTAAATCCGCACGCCTTCGCCGTACATGTCCAGGCGCCGGTCACCAGGCGGCCCGAACAGTTCGTAGCTGGTATGAACAATTCCTGCGGTGTCGTTATCGCGGAACTCGTTCTCGAAGATATCCAGCTTGTCGTAGGCCAGCGTGATCATGCCCACGCCGCGCGGCACGTTGGAGACCAGCGTGCCGGGCTCGGCGAAGTTGTAGGTGTTGTTGTTGACGGCGACGTTGCCATACATCCGCGTGGCCTTGCCGTAGCGCGTGAGGCCATCCAGGTCGTAGACCAGGAACCCGCCGGTGTTGCACTCCGACAGGTTGTTGACGTATTCGCCGCCACGCACGTTCTCGATCTCGAAGCCGAACACGTTGTACGCGGCGCGGGAGTCGCGAATGATGGTGTTGTCGGTCTGGCCGACATAGATACCGGCATCCGACGCGCCCACCGATTCGGTGTGCTGCACCAGAATGTTCTCGGATTCCACCGGATAAATGCCATACCGGCCGGAGGCGACCGACACGCGGTAACCGGGCTCGCCGGCACCAATGTCCTGACTCCCATCGGCGGAGCGCTGCGGATTCACGCAGGTCACGTTCAGTTTGTCGGCGTAGTTGTCCGCGGTGATGGTGTCCTCATCCTCGGTGAGGCGGCCACTGGACCACATCGCGCGCACCCGCGTCAGTGTGCCGTGGTTGACCCCCTTGAGCTTGAAGGCATCACCCGGCGAGTCGAGAACGGTCAGGTCTTCGACGACCAGCCCCCGCACATTGATGGCGAGAAAGCCTTCCTGCGCCTGGCTGTTCTTGAAGGAGAGAACGGTGTCGTCAATGCCGCAGCCTTTGACCAGCACGTCTTCGGTGTTGGTGAGCTGAAAACCCGTCTCGAGTTCGAAGTAGCCGCAATCGAACCGGATTTCGTCCTTCGGCCGCGCCTGAACCATGGCCGCGACCATGTCGCTGGTGGCGTCCGGCCCGGGTGAGATGATGAACGTGCGACCGACCGTGTCGGACCCGCCGTCCGCTGCATTCCCAGGTTGGCTGCTCGAGCCACAACCGCTCATCAAGGCGGCCAACAACAACCCCGCCGTCGCAAGCATGCGCTGATTCATCAGGTTTTTCTCCTCACTCGCACCAAGATCCAGGGGGCTTTTCCGGTCGTGACCACCGATCACGGTGCCCCTCGTGTCCCATAGGATGCCTGAGCACGACGCTGCGTGCCGGGAAAATCATCCCAGCGCAATACAGCCCAACGCGTTGCTACACGGTCTGCGGCAGACGCTCAGTCAGCCAGGCACCGATCGCCGCGATCTGCTCCGGGCAGACCTGGTGCTCCATCGGATATGTCCGCCAGTCCACCGCATACCCCGCCTCGGTGAGGAAATCCCTGGACGCGGCCCCAAACTCCGGCGACACCACGGGATCGAAGCTGCCATGCATCATCAGGATGGGCAGATCGCGATTCGCGGCGTGAGCCTCACTCGTCAGGCGGTCGCGCAACGGCAGATACGTGGACAGGGCGAGCAGCCCCGCCAGCCGCATCGGGTATCGCAGCGCGGTGTGCAACGCCACCGCGCCGCCTTGAGAGAACCCGGCAATGACAATCCGCCCGGGTTCAATACCCGCTTCGCGTTGCTGGGCGATCAGCTCATCAACGCGGCGCGTGGATGCCGCAATGCCTTCCGCATCCTCGCGCCCTTCCGCGGTGAGCGACTTGATGTCGTACCAGGCCCGCATGGCCATGCCCATGTTCAGCGTGACCGGCCGAACCGGCGCGTGCGGGAACAGGAAGCGCACCCCATGCCCGGCCGGCAGCCCCAGCATCGGCACGACGGGCACGAAATCATTGCCGTCGGCCCCCAGCCCATGCAGCCAGATCACGCAAGCGTCGGCGGCGCGGTCGGGTTCGAGCACAACGGAGTCGTCTTGGAAATGGGCCATGTGCGTGCTTTCGATAAACTGGGGGCTCATTGTTGATGAGGCCATTGGAGGCCGACAAGCTCATGCGGCTGATCACGTTGCTGTTGGGGGCCGCACTGATGACGGCTTGCGGCCAGATGGGCCCCCTGGTGCGGCCCGGAGACTCTCCCGACCGGGAGACACGTGACCGCACGACCGAGACCACGGCGCCCACGACCGCGGACACGACGGACCAGGATGATGCCGAGACACCCTGAATGATGCGCAGCCGGCCATGGGCGAGCGTGTCACCTTCGAGGAACGAACGCCGCCCGGCCAGGCGCTCCACCACCCGGCCGGCCATCGCAACCACCGCGCTCATGCCGCCGAGCTGCGTCAGCCGACCTGCGCGATTTGCGATACCGCTGCTCTTGCTGATGTGTTGCATCGGGTCAAGCGCGCTGGCGGCCTCGGACCCACGCGTCGGCTGGCTACCCACACAGCCTGCGGTGAAACCGCTGATGGCGGTCTCCGCGGAAGCGGTCAACGAGCTGTCGTTCTCACGCTTCAGCCGCAATGGGGATACCGCCACGCTCGGCCACGGCAAGCTGGGGCTGGAATACGTGTTCCATGGCTGGAAGCGCGCCGGCGCGGTGACTCAGGTCGGGTTGATGGCGTCCACGCAGTCCCAATTCAACATGAGCACCTCGTCGGACGACCTGATCAACACCGACTACTTCCTCGCGATACCGGTGATGTGGAGCAACGGGCGCTGGGGCGCGCGCGGCCGCCTGCTGCACCAGAGTTCGCATCTCGGTGACGAGTTCCTGCTCAGCGGCGACGCCCCGGAGCGCAAGAACCTGTCCTACGAGGCCCTGGACCTGATGATCGACCACCGCCCGCGCGCGGGCTGGCGGCTCTATGCAAGCGCCGGCTACGTGATCGCCTCCGATCTGGACGAGATCGGCAACATCGGCGGTAGCGTCGGCGTGGAATACATCAGCCCCGATCCTGTACTCGGCGCGGCCCACTGGATCACGATCGCCAACGTCACCACGACCGAGGCTTTCGAATCAGACGCACAGGCACGCCTGATCAGCGGGCTGCGCTTCATCTCCGACGGTGGAAAGCGCAATGCGCTGACCCTGGCGCTCCAGGGTTTCACGGGCCCCATCCCGTTCGGCCAGTTTTTCAACCAGAACGCGAGCTACTGGGGCATCGCGTTGTTCTTCGAGCGCTTCTAGGCAGGGCGCTAACGAATACGCGCGTAGCTGCCACCAGACAGGCATTTTCTTTAGACTACCCGGCCGGCCGGCGCGAGCCACCCGGTCGGGTGCTCACTGACCCCGGACAATCCGACGTGGACCACTTCAACCTGCGCAACGGCGTTCTGCACGCCGAAGCCGTCCCGGTGCCCGACATCGTCGCCGCACACGGCACGCCCTGTTTCATTTATTCCCGCGCCACGCTGACCCGCCACTACCGCGTGTTCGACGAGGCGCTCGCGGGCCTCGACCATCTGGTCTGCTACGCGGTCAAGGCCAACAGCAACCTGGGCGTGCTCAACGTGCTGGCACGACTGGGCTCCGGCTTCGACATCGTCTCGGTGGGCGAACTCGAACGGGTGCTGGAAGCCGGCGGCGACGCGGCCAAGACCGTGTTCTCCGGCGTCGGCAAGACCGCCGCGGAGATGGAACGGGCGCTGGAGGTGGGCATCAAGTGCTTCAACGTCGAGTCACTGCCCGAACTGGAGCGCCTGAACGCCGTCGCCACCGCCCATGGCGTGCGCGCCCCGGTGTCGCTGCGCATCAATCCGGATGTCGACGCCGGCACGCATCCGTACATCGCCACCGGGCTCAAGGACAACAAGTTCGGCATCGACATCGGTGATGCCGACCGCGCCTTCGATCTCGCCCGCGACCTGCCCGCGCTGGATATCTTCGGGCTGGATTGCCACATCGGCTCGCAGCTGACGACGCTGCCGCCGTTCATCGACGCCCTGGACCGCCTGCTGGTGTTGCTGGACCGGCTCGCCGAGCGCGGCATCGCCATCCGGCATCTGGACCTCGGCGGCGGACTGGGCATTCGCTATCAGGCCGAGGAACCACCGCTGCCGCAGGCCTACGCCGAGGCGATCCGCGACAAGCTGGCGGACCGGGGGCTGGAGATCCTGATCGAGCCCGGCCGCGCGATCGCCGGCAACGCGGGCATTCTGGTCACCCGCGTCGAATTCCTGAAGCAACAGCCGGAAAAGCGCTTCGCGATCGTCGACGCGGCGATGAATGACCTGATCCGCCCCACGCTCTACAACGCCTGGCAGAACATCGTCCCGGTGCAGCCCCGTGATGACATTCCAATGCATCGCTACGACATCGTCGGCCCGGTCTGCGAATCCGGTGACTGGCTGGGACGCGACCGTGACCTGGCCATCGCCGCCGGCGACCTGCTGGCCGTCCGCTCGGCGGGCGCCTACGGTTTCACCATGAGCAGCAACTACAACTCCCGCCCGCGTGCCGCGGAAGTCATGGTCGACGACGACCAGGTCCACCTCGTCCGCGCCCGCGAAGCACTGACCGATCTGTGGCGCGGCGAACTGGTCCTGCCGGCATGAGCGACGCGCACACGCTTTATCTGCTCGACGGCTCCAGCTGGCTCTACCGCGCGTTTCATGCGTTGCCGCCGCTGACCAACTCCAGCGGCGAACCCACCGGGGCCGTGTTCGGCATGGGCAACATGCTGCGCAAGCTGCTCGCCACCGAAGCGCCGGACCGCATCGCGGTGATCTTCGATCCGCGCGGCAAGACCTTTCGCCACGAGCTGGACCCCAACTACAAGGCCAACCGGCCGCCGGTTCCGCCGGATCTGTCCGACCAGTTCGAACCGATCCGCAGCATGATCGACGCCCTGGGCCTGCCGATTCTGCAAATCGACGGCGTCGAGGCCGATGACGTGATCGGCACACTGGCCAAACAGGCGGAGGCCGCCGGCTGGAACACGGTGATCGTGACCGGCGACAAGGACATGGCGCAGATCGTCAGCGACCAGGTCGTGCTGTACGACACGATGAACGACAAGCGCATGGACCCGGCCGGCGTGGTCGACAAGTTCGGCGTGGGCCCGGAACGCATCATCGATCTGCTCGCGCTGATGGGCGACACCTCGGACAACATTCCCGGCGTGCCCAAGGTTGGCCCGAAGACGGCCGCCAAGTGGCTGAACGCCCATGGCGATCTGGACAGCGTCATCGCCTACGCCGACGACATCGGCGGCAAGGTCGGCGAGTCGCTGCGCGAACATCTGGAGCAGCTGCCGAAATCTCGCGAACTCGCGACCATCCGCTGCGATGTCGAGCTCCCACTGGCCTTCGATGCGCTGACGCGGTCCGAACCGGATACCGACGCGCTGCGCGAGCTGTACCGGCGCATGGATTTTCACCGCTGGCTGGCCGATCTCGACGATGACGCTCCAGGCGACGCGCCCGCCACGCCGGATGCGCCCAGTGATCTGACCTATCACACGGTGCTGACGCAGGACGACCTGGACGCGCTGCTCGCGCGCCTCAAAGACGCCGAACTAATCTGCCTGGACACCGAGACCGACGCGCTGGACGCGATCACCGGCGGGCTGGTCGGCCTGTCGTTCGCGGTGGAGCCGGGCGAGGCCTGGTACCTCCCGGTGGCGCACGACTACCTGGGCGCTCCCGACCAGCTCGATCGCCAGATGGTGCTGGACACCCTGCGCCCGGTGCTGGAAGCCGAGTCCCCCGCCAAGGTCGGTCAGCACATCAAGTACGACATCAATGTGCTGGCGCACCACGGCATCGCGCTGCAAGGCGTGAACTACGACACCATGCTGGAATCCTACGTGCTCGACCCGACCGCCGGGCGCCACGACATGGATTCGCTGGCCGAACGCGTACTCGGGCTGAAGACGACGAGCTTCACGGACATTGCCGGCAAGGGGAAAAAGCAGCTCACCTTCAACCAGATCGATCTGGAACAGGCGACCCCCTACGCCGCCGAGGACGCGGACATCACCCTGCGCCTGCATCAGGCGCTGTGGAGCCAGCTGTCCGAACATGCCGGCCAGAAGGCGGTGTTCGAGTCGCTGGAAGTGCCGCTGATCCAGGTCCTGGCCCGGGTGGAACGCCACGGCGTGCTGATCGACGCCAAACACTTGCAGACCATCACCCGCGAGATGGCGGAACGGATGCGGGAGCTGGAGCAACTGGCCTACGCCGCCGCCGAGGGCGAGTTCAACCTGAACTCTCCCGGCCAGCTCAAGGACATCCTGTTCGACCGCCTGGGCCTGCCGGTCAAGCGCAAGACGCCCAAGGGACAGCCGTCGACGGCCGAGGACGTGCTGTCCGAGCTGGCGCAGGAACATCCGCTGCCGCAGATGATCCTGGACTGGCGGGGCCTGGCGAAGCTGCGCTCCACCTACACCGAAAAGCTGCCGGAGCGGATCAACCCGGTTACCGGCCGCGTCCACACGTCCTATCACCAGGCGGTGGCGGCGACGGGTCGGCTGTCGTCCTCCGAACCGAACTTGCAGAACATCCCGATCCGCACCAAGGAAGGCCGCCGCATCCGCGAGGCCTTCGTCTCGCCGGTAGGCCACAAGCTGGTCGCCATCGACTACTCGCAGATCGAGCTGCGGCTGATGGCCCACTTCTCCGGCGACGAATCGATGATCGCCGCCTTCGTCGACGGCCGCGACATCCATCGCAACACCGCGGCCGAGGTCTGGGGGCTGGCGCTGGACGCCGTCAGCGACGAGCAGCGCCGCGCCGCCAAGGCGATCAATTTCGGCCTGATCTACGGCATCTCCGCCTTCGGTCTCGCTCGCAACCTGAACATCGGGCGTGACGAGGCGCAGTCGCACATGAACGCGTTCTTCTCCCGCTACCCGGGCGTCAAGGACTACATGGAACGCTGCAAGGCCGACGCCAAGGAACAGGGTTACGTCGAGACCCTTGCGGGCCGCCGGCTGTACCTGCCGGACATCCGCGCGCGCAACCAGCAGGCGCGCCAGTACGCGGAACGCACGGCGATCAACGCACCGCTACAGGGCACCGCCGCCGATCTGATCAAGCAGGCGATGATCGATATCGATCGCTGGCTGGCGCAGCAGGGCTCGGCCGCGAAGATGATCATGCAGGTGCATGACGAGCTGGTCTTCGAGATTCCGGACGCCGAGGCGCAGGATCTGGCGAAGACGCTGGCGGGCCGGATGGAAGCGGTCGGAAACGGGCTTTCCGTCCCACTCGTGGCCGAGTTCGGAATCGGCGCGAACTGGGACGAGGCGCACGGCTGATCCGGCGCCGACGAACGGCCCATCGAAACCGATGAATGGATGCCCGAATTCCCCGGAATCTCTTTCAATTTCAATGGGTTGAGAAATTTAGAGGAATTTCGCAACGAAATGAACTTCGGGATGGGGGCCGGGTCTTATTCCGTGAGCGCTTTCCCCAGCGCTCTCCGCCTCCACTCCCTGGGCGGAAACAAGCGATCGGCTCCCCCAAGCCGAGACCGCTTCCCCGGCGAGGTCGTCCCCGGACCCGCCGGGGATTTTTTTGCCCGCCGTCCCTTCAGACGGTTTGCGGCAGCAGCAAATCCACCACCGCGAGCTTCGCGGCATCGATCCCCACCCCCGTTCGCGCGGACACGGCCAGCACGGTCGCGGCGCCATCGATCGCACGAATCACCTGCTGCTTGGCGGCAGCGGCCGCGCCCTTCGACAGCTTGTCCGCCTTGTTCAGCAGGATGATGCAGGGCAACGGCCGCGCCGCGCACCATTCGAGCATCTGGATATCGGTGTCGGTCAGCGGACGGCGCGTGTCCATGATCACGACCAGCCCGACCAGGGCGTCCCGATACTGCAGGTAACCCTCGATCATGCGATGCCAGTCCCGCCGGACCGAGTCGGGCGCCTTCGCGAAGCCGTAGCCGGGCAGATCGACCAGACGCGCCTCGTGACCCAGATGGAAGAAGTTCAGCAGCTGCGTGCGCCCCGGCGTCTTGCTGGTGCGGGCCAGCGACTTCTGGCGGGTTATCGCGTTGATCACGCTGGACTTGCCGGCGTTCGAGCGCCCCGCGAAGGCGATCTCGGGACGATCCGGGGCTGGCGCCTGACGCAGCGCGGCGGCGGAGCACTCGAAACGGGCGGAGGCAAGCAGCTTGCTCGCGTACGCGGTTCTTTCGTCGTTCATCGGTAGGCTACAATAGGGCGATTCCAATGATATGTCTTTTCCGGCGCGCTCAGTTCGCCGCCAGCAGGAGCCCTTGAACCCATGATCGACGTGTTGCGCACTTCTGCCGCCGCCCTGGCGATGGTCCTGGCCGGATCCGCCTTCGCGGCGGACGACTCCCACAGTCTCGCCAAGGGCGACGCCGAAGCCGGCGCCCAGAAGGCAGCCGCCTGCGCGGCCTGCCACGGCCCGGACGGAAACAGCGTGAATCCGGAATGGCCCAAGATCGCCGGCCAATCCGCCAAGTACCTCGAGTCATCCCTGCAGGCCTACAAGGCCGGCGAACGCCAGAACGCGCTGATGGCCGGTCAGGTGATGAACCTGTCGGACGAGGACATGACGAATCTGGCGGCGCATTTTTCCGCGCAGACGTTCAAGCCGGGCGCGGGCTCCGAAGAGTCCATCGAAGTCGCCGAGCCGCTTTATCGGGGCGGTGACGCCGAGCGCGGCATTCCCGCCTGCCTCGCCTGCCATGGACCGAAGGGTCAGGGCAACGACGCTGCCGGCTGGCCGCACATCGGTGGCCAGCACGCCACCTATCTGGCCACCGCGCTGAAGGCCTACCGGGCCGGGGAACGGAACAGTTCGGCCAATGGTCAGATGATGACAGCGGTGGCGCAGGAACTGACGGACGCCGAAATCGAAGCGCTCGCGGGTTACGTCGCCGGACTCCAGTAAGTTCAAAAGGCTACAGACCATGCTCAAGCAACGCTTTCTCGCGAGCGCCGTCGCGCTCGTCGCGATCGCCACTCTCCCGCTCGCCTGCAGCGCGCAGGACGGCCCGCTGCGCTACCACGAAGGTCAGCACTACAAGTCGGTTCCACAGCCGGAAGCGCTTGGTGATTCGGACACCATTCAGGTGGCCGAAGTCTTCTGGTACGGCTGCAATCACTGCTACCGGTTCGATCCCATGGTTCACGACTGGGAAGCCGACCTGGCTGGCGACGTGGAGTTCATCCGGGTCCCGACCTCGCTGGGCCGCGACCAGGCGTTGAACCACTCACGCGCGTACTACACCGCGGAAGCCCTTGACGTGCTCGACAAGGTGCATCCGGCGATATTCAAGGCCATCCATCAGGAAGGTAAAAGCCTTTATTCCAAGGAACAGATCGCGGAAGTGTTCGAGGATCAGGGCGTCGACCGCGAGAAGTTTGATGCCACGTTCAACAGCTTCGCGGTCGAGAACAAGGTGCGCCGCGCCGAGAAACTGGTCCGGCAGTTCGGCGTGACCGGAGTCCCGGCGATTGTCGTCAACGGTCGATACATGACCAGTGGCCGTTACGCCGGCGGCTTCGATGACATGCTGAAGGTCACCGACTTTCTGATCACCAAGGAACGCTGATCCGCCGTGTTGACGCGCCACGGCGCGGCAACCCGATCAAGCCCGCCGCGTGCGGGCTTTTTCGTGAGACACTGCGAGCACGTGAACCCTGCTCAACGACGGAGGCTCCGCCATGCGACTCCAGATTCGTTCCCTGCTCGCCCTGACATCCGCGCTGCTCATCGTCGGCTGCGCCAGCCGAGGACCCATCGTCGACACGCAGGGCATTGATCAGGCGAAGTACGCGCAGGACCTGGCGCAATGCGAGCAATACGCCGACCAGGTCAGCGTCGGGCGCAGTGCGGCCGGCGGAGCGCTGGGCGGCGCCGCGATCGGCGCGTTGATCGGCAGCATCTTCGGCAACAGCAGCACCGCCAAGCAATCGGCCGGTGCCGGCGCCGTCGTCGGGGGCGCCAAGGGCACCGCGCGGGGCGCGCAGGAAAAGGATCAGGTGGTGAAGAACTGCCTGCGGGGCCGCGGGTACCGCGTCCTGAACTGAGGCCACCGGGCCCGGGCCTCTCGCCCCGGCGCTCGGCGTCAGCCCGTCGCTTCCTCGACGATCTCCCAGCGACCGTCCGGCGTCAGTCGCCAGTACTGCGACTTGGTAGCTTCGCGCAGCAGATCATCGCTGACGTATTGCTGCCGGAATCTGGCGACGAACAGCAGCTCCTCCACACCGGGATACCGGTAGAGCTCCAGGTCATTGATCTCGATCTGCACGAACGATCGAGCACCGTTGACCAGCCGCTTGTGCTCGGCGAACGCGGCGCGATCCATTCCCTCGGCGGAGAAATCCTCCGCGTAGTGAGCCAGGTAGGCATCGGTGTCCAGCGACTCCCAGTCCCGGCGCCATTGCATCACCTGACTGCGTAACGAGGCCGCCAGCAGATCGGAATCGGATTCCCGCACCCACTGGATCGCATCCACCAGCACCACCGGCGTCTCGCCGGGCTTGATGAACGGCGCCAAGCCCCTGAAATCGACATTCGCCAGGGCCACGCAGCCCTCGCTGGCCAGCGGCACGCGGCTGAAGGTGTCGCTGGGCACGCCATGCACCCAGATCCCGTAGCCGGTTCGCCCGAGGCGACGATCCCAGGCATTCGGGTAGTCCACCGGATACGCCCCAGCGCCGTAGAGGTCTGGCAGTGCCTTGCCGTCCAGATACTCGGTCACGTGGTAGATGCCCACGGGGGTGCGACCGTCACCCTCGACTTCCTTGCCGATGCCCGCCCGACCAATGGACGAGTAATGGTCACGCACCAGCCGCAGACCCTCGGGCGTATTCTCGAACACGTACAGCCGCGAGGCGCTGAGGTCGACCACGACGACATAGCGAAACTTGCGCGGCAGCGTCAGTAGCGACTGCGGAATCAGCCCGTTCATGCCGCGCCCCAGCCGGTGCGCCCAGCGACGCTGCGCCTCGCTGCGCAGGCTGGCGATCATCGCACCGGTGTCGGGGGCCAGCTCCCGCGCGGGACGCCCGGATCGCGCGTCCAGCAGGTTCGCGTACAGGTACTGCGCCAGCCGAAAATCAGGCTGCTGCCGGGTGAGCAGGCTCAGGTTCGCCAGCGCGGCATCCGCGCGACCGGCGTTGAGGTGATCCAGGGCCACCAGCAGATGGGCCTCCGGCGCCGTCGCCGGCATCAGCAGGCCGGGATTTGCTCCGACCGGTCCCGCGATCAACAGGAGACCGAGAAGGAGGCGCCTCACAGCTCGGCGACGACCGTCTCGCGATAGATTTTCCATTCACCGTCAACCGGACGCATCTCCAGGCGCTTGCGCACGCG
>CALBOV010000385.1 GCA_937896565.1 uncultured Salinisphaerales bacterium | reverse complement strand
CCGCCGCCGCGCTGCTGGCGACTCCGGCACCCGCGGTTGAACCCGCCCCCGTGAGCAGCCGAAAAAAGTTGGCGCGCTCCGTGAATGCATGGAGATGTCGGTCGGCGGACCGGCATTCGTCTCCTCCGCACCTTGGGCGGTTCCCGTAAGTGGAACCGCCTTTTCTTTTGCCCGCTCGAATGCGCCCTGCCCGTCAGGCGACGCCTTGCGGCAATTGCAGCCAGCGCCCCTGACTGATCGCCACGACTTCGCCCGACAGCTCAACGGAATCAAGCCGGCCAGCCGCCCCGCGCAGGTGCAGCCGCAATCGGGACGGACGGCCCATGTGCGCACCCTGATGAATCGTCACCTCGGCCTCGCTCCGATCCCGCAACACGCGTGGTGCGATTCGTCCGGCCAGCGCCACGGCGGCGGCACCGGTAGCCGGGTCCTCGGCGATGCCTGCGGCAAGCGGAAATACGCGTGCCGTGATGACGTCGTCCCCCGGGCCGAACGCAAAACATGACAGCTCCACGTGCCCCAAAGGGCCGTTGAGCGCCGGGACACGCAACGCATCCAGCCGCTCCGGCGCATCCAGTTCGACGCAGTGCACGGCCATGCCGGCCGACCACACCTCGATCTCACCAACGATCTCCGCCTCGTCAACGCCGAGTTCCGCGACGATATCGTCTGGCGTCAGTTCGGCACCCTCCACGCGGGATGGAACCTGTGGCGGCGCGAGCGTCGCCACGCCCGTCCGTCCCGACCAGCGCGCCTGGCAGCGCACCGGACCGGCGACCTCGTCCAATACAATGGCCTCCGGTGGTCGACCGTCCGCGCCGGTACAGCGACCCGCCAGCCACGCGGCCGTGCCGATGGTGGGGTGCCCCGCGAACGGAAGCTCCTTGAACGGGGTGAAGATGCGAACCGCGAACCGGCCCTGATCCCGGTCCCAGTCCGTCACGAAGACGGTTTCGCTCAGGTTCATCTCGCGGGCCAGCGCCTGCATCTGCTCGGTGGTCAGGCTCAGCGAGGCCTCCGCGTCGTCGTAGACGATCGCCAGTGGATTGCCGGCGAAGGCCTGCGCGGTGAACACGTCAACAACGACAAACGACAGATTCATCATGAATCTCCAGCCAGATTGATCCGTTGCCCCTCCGCACCGGCCTGCAACGCGGCCCGCTGGGGCTCCGGAATGGAAACCTTGCCGCCTCCGGCCGTGTCGACCATCACGTAGGTCACATTCGCGGTCGCCAACGCCGCTCCGTCCTTCGCTCGCGAGAAGTGCACCCGCAGGGTGAACGAGCTGTTGCCGATGCGCTCGGTGGTGACACGCAATGACAGGACATCGTCAAAACACGCGGCCGCGGTCCAGTCGATCCTCATCGAAACCACCTGCACGTCGAGACCCGCGGCCAGGAGACGCTGATGTCCGCCCCAGATCGCCCGTTCGTACTCCGTGAAGGCGACATCCGCCAGGTCCATGTAGCGGGCGTTGAACATCACGTTCTGGGCGTCGCACTCCCCGTATCGGACACGGACGAGAACTTCCAAGGCGTTGTCTCCCGGCTCAGTCCGGCGCCGCCGGCGCGAACACCGACGCGTGCGCCTGCAGGAACGTCTCGAGTCGGTGACCCGACCGGCCGAGCAGCCTCGGCACGTGATCGGTCATCACCTCCTCCCGATCAACCCGCCGTGTCCAGGCGGCCAGTTCAGCGAAAATGCCGGCCAGGAAGCCGGGTACTCCGAAATCCAGCAGCATTGCGTGCAGCGCCGGGGGCGACACGTCCTCGTAACGTACGGCGTGGCCCAGCCAGCGACCGGTCCGTCGGGCCACGTCGCCATGCGTCAGCAATTCCGGCCCCGTCAGGTCCAGCGGCGTGTCGGGCCACGGGGCTGTTCCGGCCAGAAGGGCCGCCGCGCACTCGCCGATGTCATCCGCGTCGATCAGCGCCATGCGCCCGTCGCCCGTGGCGTTGGTCAGGCTACCCTGCTGCATGGACGTGGCGCTGCCCAGCAGGTTCTGCATGAAACTGTCGGGCCGGAGTACGGCGCTGGCGAGATCACGGGCCGCGAGATCGGCATCCAGCGCGGCATGCAGGCGGCCCAGCGTCAGCTCATCGTCGATCACGCCACCCAGCACGGACAGACGCACGACCCGGCGCACACCCGCCCGCTCCAGGGCGGCGTGGGCCGTCCGGCCCAGTTCGACCGCGTGTTCGACCAGGGGCACCATGACGAACGCCGACGTGCAGCCGGCGAATGCGTGGGCGAGCCCCTCTTCGGTCCATTCGGGCACGACACGCGTGGAAACGCCTGGCGCCGCCGGGCGACCGGATCGAATCAACGCGTGGGAAGGAACACCAAGCCGATCAAGCGCTCGGGTAACGGCGCTTCCGACCTGCCCGGTTGCACCCAGAACGGCAACCGGGCCGGATTCGGTCATTCAGTGCTCAGGGGCGCCACTCGATGCCGCCGGTCAGCAGAAAGACCGTGTCGTCATCGATGTTGTAGAAATCGACATCCGCGCCGATGGCGACCTGGCCAAAGCCCGCGTACCAGAGGCCTGCACCGGCCAGCACGTCGAAACCGTCGTCGTCATAGGTCCGCGTTCCGGCGGAGGTCGTAGTCTCGAACTCGGCTTCCCAGTAAGCGAAGCCGTAGCGCAACCGACCTTCGAAGCCACCGAGAAACTGCGGCGTGAACACGGTCGCGGCGATGTTGATGCCGTCACCGGCGCGTGGCTGCACGGCGGCGGTTCTCCGGGCCAGCAGGTCGGTATCCGTGGTGGTGCCGCTGACCACGGTGTCGTGCGAGCCCAGCGTGAACAGACCGACCTCGAAACCGATCACGTCACCGAGACGGATGCCACCGTAGATGGTGCCACCGGTGTCGGAGTCATCGACATCGGCCGTCACGTTCGGTTCGCCCTGGAGCCGCAGTTCGTTCGTTGTCGCCCGACTACCCTTGTCCACGATGGCCTGCCCGGCGCGGACTCCGGCATACCATTCAGCGGACGCCGTTCCGGACACCAGCAGCCCGGTTGCCGCCGCTGCGGCCAACATCAACGTCTTGGTCTTACCCAGATGTACCAGCATTGTCGATCTCCCTTTGCATCAAATCACGTGCGCCTTCTTCTCCGTGGCGGCACACCCGACACCATGTTGCGGGCTAAGAGTAACGCAGCAACATGACAAGTCAGTACACACATTCGGGGGGATTGCACGGTTTGGATTCCACGACGTGCTCTCGTTCTCACTAAGCTAACATCGTGAGGATGGCTCCGACACCGGCAAGGCGCATACGACCACTGTTCGGCCTCGGCCTGCTGTGCCTGATGCTGTTCCTGCTGGCGGTGCTGATTCACGCGCTGGACGGCCTGATCGGGCTCTACGAGCGGGCACGGGCGGTCTCTCCGATCCTCCCGTGGGTGCTGAACGCGGTCCTGGGGCTGTTCGCCCTCGGCAGTCTGACGGCCGTGGTCTGGTGGATGCTGCCGGTGCGGCGACGCAAACCCCGCCAGGTCGATGAATCCAGCCTGCGCTCCAGACTCCAATCGCAGCAGGACGCCGGCATCGATGTCACCGTCGCCGTCTCCGAACTGGATGAACTGGAGGCCCGTCGCCGGGCCGGTCGCGTGTTCGTCGCATTGTTCGGCGAAACCAGCACGGGCAAGAGCAGCGTGATTCGCGCCCTGGTCCCGGACGCCGAGCCGCACACGGCGGTCACGGCCGGCACCACGCGCGACTGCAAGCGCTATCAGTGGCAGCTGCCTTCCGGAGAGGAACTGATCGTCGTCGACGCGCCCGGCTTCTCCCATGATGACGAGGACACCAGGCTCGCGCACCAGGAGGCCATCCGCGCCCACCTGGTCGTCTACCTCTGCGATGGCGACCTGACGCGTAGCGAATGGGCGCAGGTCGATCGCCTGCTCACCTTCGGCAAGCCGCTGGTGATCGCGCTGAACAAGTCCGACCTGTTCCGGGAAGACGAACTGGACGCGATCCGGCAGCAGATCGCCGAACGTTTTCACCGCAGCCAGCGGCCGACGGTCGTCGGCATCAGCGCCGGCGGCGAGGAGCGCATCACCCGGATCGAACGCGACGGCACGGAACGGGAGATCACACGCCCCCGAAAACCGCAGGTGCAGCCGCTGCGGGCGGCCATCGAGCGATGCCTGCTGCGTGACGCCGATGCCCTGACCAGCCTGCGCGACGCCGCCGTGTTCCAGCTGACCGACACGCGGCTGGACGAGGCGGAACGTTCACATCAGCGCCGCCGGGCCGAACAGATCATCGCCACGCACACGCGCGCGGCCGTGGTCGGCGCGCTGGCCGCGCTGTCGCCCGGCTCCGACATCGTGATCCAGGGCGCCATCGGCGCGCGTCTGGTGCGCTCGATGTGCCAGCTTCACGACATCCGCGTGCGCGAGGTGGACATCGAAACCGTGCTGAAAAACGCCGGCAGCACCTCCCGCAAGTCCTCGGCGCTCGCACTCGCGGTTGCCGGCAATGCGCTGAAGGCCTTTCCCGGCATCGGCACGGTCACGGGCGGACTGGCGCATGCGGTCGCCTACGGCCTGCTGTTCGACGCCTTTGGCCATGCACTGGCGGATTCGCTGCGCCGTTCCGGCATGCTGAACCCTGAAGACATCAATGCCTCGCTGGAACAGGCACTGGACGAGGATCTGGCGGCCGGCGCCCGGCGCATCGCCCGATTGGCGCTTCGCAGCCACTCCCGGGACGACCGATGAGCACCGAACCCGACGTCCGGGAGCAAACCGCCCGCGAGGCGCTGCATGCCGTGCGCGACAGCCTGCGCGACCTGATCGACGATCCGGACACACCATCGACGGTGCGCCATGCGCTGGAAACCGAGTACACGGATCTGGAAGCGCTGTGGCAGAAGCTCGATTCCGATGAATTGCATGTCGCGGTCTTCGGCCGGGTCAGCGTCGGCAAGTCCTCCTTGCTCAACGCCCTGCTCGCCGACGACGCCTTCGCCACTGGCCCGTTGCATGGCGTGACCACCCACGCCGACGCCCACGCCTGGGTCCGGGTCGGCGACAGCCCGGTTCGGGTGTTCGACACACCGGGCATCGACGAGATCGACGGCGAGACCCGGGAACAACTGGCACGCCATGTCGCGCGGCGCTCCGATCTGGTGCTGTTCGTCTGCGAGTCGGACCTGACCCAACTGGAGCAGCAGGCGCTGGCAACACTGGCATCCACGCACCGCCCGCTGCTGCTGGTGCTCAACAAGGCCGATCGCTATACCCGAGGCGAACGCGAAGCGCTGCTGGAATCACTGCGGCGCAAGGCCGAAGGCCTGGTCCGCCCCGACCACGTGCTCGCCGCCGCGGCGGACCCGCGCCCAGAGGTCGTCGTACGGGTCACCGAATCCGGTGACGAAGAGGAATTCGAACGCCCGCGATCGCCAGACATCGCCGCCCTGGAGCAGCGCATCGTCGACATCCTGCAACGCGAGGGCCGCGTGCTGGCGGCGCTCAATGCCGGACTGTTCGCCAGCGAGGTGTCCGACGCAGTCGCCGCGCGTGTCGCCGACATCCGGCGCGCCGCGGCCAAGCGTGTGATCCGCGGCTATTGCCTGGGCAAGGGGCTGGCGGTGGCCGTCAACCCGGTGCCACTGACCGATCTGGCGGCCGCCGCCGCGCTGGACGTAAGCCTGGTCTTTCACCTCAGCCGAATCTACGGCCTGCCCATCACGCGCCACGAGGCCGGCAAGCTGGTCGCGGTGATCAGCGTGCAACTGGCGGCGTTGATGGGCGCGGTGTGGGCCGTGCATGCGGTCTCCAGCCTGCTCAAGACCGTCAGTGCCGGGCTGTCCGTCACCGTCACCGCCCTCGCCCAGGGGTCGGTGGCCTGGTACGCGACCTACCTGATCGGCGAGGCGGCGACCCGCTACTTCGTCAACGGCCGCAGCTGGGGCCCCGGCGGCCCCAAGCGCGCGGTGCGCGACGTGCTCGATCTTGTCGACCGCGATTCGATTCTCTCCGAGGCGCGACGCGCGCTGGCGGAACGACTGCGCGGCCGCTGACCAACCACCGCCTCACCGCCGGTTGCGCCGGCCACCCTCTCCCCTCACGATCCGCTGCGACCGTTGGCGGCGCCGGCTCATCCTGATAGCGAATCGCAAAAGCTCAGGCTCCAGCCGTGACCCGGCGGAACTCACGAGAATTTGGCCAGATTGACCACACCAAACAACTCAAAAACCGAGAGCTGGTATTAATCAGCTGTAAAATCAGATAGTTACGAACAATCCATGGGTGGCACGGGGCTTGATACCCATGGCGGCAACATCGATGCATTCGCCAGCGTGGGACCGGACCGGCGGACATCGATCATCACATGACGCGTTGACCCTGCATCACCGCAGGCAAGGGAGTTGAACAGAATGTCTCGATTGACTGGATGGCCAGTTGCACTCGTCCTGGTGTTGGGTCTGCTCGGCGGATGCGGCGGGCCACCATCCGAGAACGGGGAAAACGCCGACGGCGAGGACAAACCCGAAGAACCGTCGATCCCGGTCGAGGTTGCGGTCGCCGAACTGGGCGCCATCTCCGCAGCCTGGCGCGGCAGCGCAACACTGGAGGCCGAGGCCGAGTCCGACGTGGTCGCCCGGGTTGGCGGCATTGTCGAGACGCTTCACGTCGAGGAAGGTGACCCGGTGCAGGCCGGCGACCCGCTGGCCCAGCTGGACACCGATCAGCGCGCTCTGGAGCTGCGCCAGTCCAAGGCGGAATTGGAGCGCCTGCGGGCCGACCATGAACGCAACAAGGCGATCTTCCGCGAGAACCTGATCAGCCGCGAGATCTTCGACCGCACCCGCTTCGAGCTGGAATCCGCCCAGGCGGCCTACGACATGGCCAAGCTGGCGCTGGAATACTCCACCATCCGCTCCCCGATCACCGGCACCGTCTCCGAACGCTACATCAAGGTCGGCAATCTGGTCGCGGCCAACGCACCGGCGTTCCATGTCACCCAGTTCGATCCGCTGCTGGCCGTGTTCCACGTCCCGGAGCGCGAGATTCACAAGCTGGGCACCGAGCAGGTCGCCAAGCTCACCTTCGATGCCTGGCCGGATGAAACCTTCGCCGGCAAAGTCGATCGCATCAGTCCGGTCGTCAATCCCGATACCGGCACCGTCAAGGTCACCGTGAAGATGGACGACGCCGGGACCAAGCTGCAGCCCGGCATGTTCGGACGCGTTCGCATTCTCTATGACAGCCGCGATGACGCCGTGCTGGTGCCGGCCGATGCGGTGGTCACCGAGGATGCCCGCGACGCGGTGTTCGTGATCGCCGACGGCAAGGCGCAGCGGCGCGAGGTCGAGGTCGGATTCTCCGAGGGCGATGTCGTCCAGATCGTCTCCGGCGTCGAGACCGGCGAGACCGTGGTCATCACCGGCCAGGCGGCGCTGCGCGATGGCTCGCCGGTGGATGTCATCGGCGAGGATGACGATGTCGCCGAGGACGCCACCGAGCCTGATGCGGAGGCCGACGAAGCCGCCGCCGACCAGGGCTGATCATGGGCTTCATCAGCACCTCCGTGAGGCGGCCGATCGCCGTCCTCATGATCACGCTCGGCTTCGTGCTGTTCGGCGCGGTGTCGTGTTCGAACCTCGAAGTCACGCTGCTGCCCGACCTGAACTACCCGACGCTGACCGTACGGACCGATTACGTCGGCGCGGCGCCGGCCGAGGTCGAGACGCTACTGTCCAAGCCTGTCGAGGAGGCGTTGGGCATCGTCAAGAACCTGCGCGAAGTCCGCTCGGTCTCTCGCGCCGGCCAGTCCGATGTCGTGCTGGAGTTCGCCTGGGGCACGGAGATGGACTTCGCCGTGCTGGATGTCCGCGAACGGCTGGATGCGCTGGAGCTGCCAGACGAGGCCTCGCGCCCGCTGGTGCTGCGCTTCGACCCGTCGGAAGACCCGATCGTCCGCCTGGCGTTGTCGCTGGAGGACGAAACCACACCCACCACCGAGGAGCTCAAGCGCCTGCGCCGGGCCGCCGAGGACCAGGTCCAGCGTCCGCTGGAATCGGTGATTGGCGTCGCCGCGGTAAAGATCTCCGGCGGCCTCGAAGACGAAATCCAGATCCTGCTCGACATCGACAAGGTCGCGCAGCTGCAGATGACCCCGGCGCAGATCGCCGAACGCCTGGACGCGGAGAACGTGAACCTGTCCGGCGGGCGCGTCGAGGATGGCAGCGCCGCCTATCTGGTGCGCACGCTCAACCAGTTCCGCTCGCTGGAGGACATCCGCCGGACCATCCTGACAACGATCGACGGCCGGCCCATCTACGTCGAGGATGTCGCCACCGTCGTCGCCGGCCACAAGGAGCGCGAGGCCATCATCCGCGTCGGCGGCCGCGAAGCCGTGGAAGTCGCCATCTACAAGGAAGGCGACGCCAACACCGTGGCCGCCGCCAAGGCCGTGCTTGCCCGCGTGGACCGGTTGAACGAGGTCTTGCCGGAAGGCCTGACGCTGACCGGCCTTTACGACCAGTCCGTGTTCATCCAGAGCGCCATCAACGGCGTGACCCAGGCCGGGCTGTACGGCGCCCTGCTCGCGGTACTGGTGCTGTATCTGTTCCTGCGCGAGGCGCGGCCGACGCTGATCATCGCGCTCGCGATTCCGATCTCGGTGATCGTGACCTTCATGCCGATGCGTTTCGCCGGGCTGTCCCTGAACATCATGTCGCTGGGCGGCATGGCGCTGGCGATCGGCCTGCTCGTGGACAACGCCATCGTCGTGCTGGAGAACATCGCGCGCCGCCGTGAAGCGGGGGCATCGCTGGTCGATGCCGCGGTCGCCGGGGCCGGTGAGGTCTCGGGCGCCATCGTCGCCTCCACGCTGACCACGGTCGCCGTGTTCTTCCCGATGGTGTTCGTCCAGGGCATCGCCGGGCAGCTGTTCGCCGATCAGGCCCTGGTGGTCACCTTCGCCCTGCTCGTCTCGCTGGCGGTGTCGCTGACGGTGATCCCGACGCTGGCGGCGCGAGGCGGTCAGCGTCACGAGATCGCGCCCCGTGAGTCGCTGGCGGGCCAGGCGCGGTGGCGCCGCGGCGTCTACGGCGTGCTGCGGTCACTGGAATGGCTGCTGACCTGGCTGGTTCGCATTCCAGTCACCGTGATCGTGGTGATCGCCCGGATGCTGGGCGTCGTGCTGCGTCCCGTCGTGGCGTTGTGGAACCGTGCGTATGGGGCGCTTGCTCGCGGCTATGCCCGCCTGCTCGATGCCGCGCTCAAGGCCCGCGCGCTGGTGCTGATCGTCGCCACGCTGGCCTTCGCCGGCAGTCTCTGGCTGGCCACGCAGCTCGGCGTCGAACTGATCCCGCCCATGGATCAGGGCGAATTCTCGCTGGAGGCAAACCTGCCGCCGGGCACGCCGCTGGAAGGGTCGGACCGTTTTCTGCGGCAGGTCCAGTCCGCGTTCCAGGATGATCCGGCCGTGCGGACCGTGTACGGCGTGGCCGGCACCGGCAACCGCCTGGACTCCAACCCGGAACTGGGCGGCGAGAACGTGGCGTCGATCAGCTTCGCGATGGCCGACGGCACCGACGAGATGGCCCTGCGCCAGCGCATCCGTGAGCGCGTCGAGCACACGCCGGGTCTGGAATACCGCTTCGAGACACCGACGCTGTTCAGCACGGAAAAACCGCTGGAAGTCGAGATCGCCGGTTATGACCTGGCGGCGCTGGAACGCATCGCCGCTTCATTGCAATCGCGGCTGGAGGATTCCGAGCGCTTCGTGGACGTGGAATCGACCTCGGAACAGGGCCAGCCAGAAGTCCGCGTGGTCTTCGAACAGGAACGCGCGGCGGCGCTGGGGCTGCAAGTGTCCGATCTCGCCGCGCGCGTGGTCACCCTGGTCCAGGGTGACGTGGCCACGCGCTACCGCGTCTCGGACCGTGAGATCGATGTCGTCGTCCGCGGCAAGGAGGCCAACCAGACCAGTTATGACGATCTCAAGCGGCTGGTCATCAATCCCGAGTCCGAACACCCGATCCCGCTGGAATCGGTGGCCTCGGTACGGCTGGATCGTGGCCCGGCCGAAATCCGCCGCACCGCCCAGCAGCGGGTGGTCGTGCTGAGCATGGACCTGGCCTACGGCGATCTGGGCTCCGCGGTCGAGGAACTGGATACGCACCTGGCCGACATCCATGTGCCGCGCGGCATCAGCACCCGCATCGGCGGTCAGAGCGAGGAGATGGAGGTCAGCTTCCGCTCGCTGCAGCTCGCACTGGGACTGGCGATCTTCCTGGTCTATCTGGTCATGGCCTCACAGTTCGAGTCCCTGATCCATCCGTTCGTGATCCTGTTCTCCGTGCCGCTGGCCGCGATCGGCGCCTTCACCGCGCTGTTCATCACCGGCACGGAGATCAATGTTGTCGCGCTGATCGGCCTGATCGTGCTGGCGGGGATCGTCGTCAACAACGCCATCGTGCTCATCGATCTGATCAACCGGCTGCGAGCGGACGGCCAGTCGGTGCTGGACGCGATCCGCGAGGCCGGTCAGGCCCGGCTGCGACCGATTCTGATGACAACGCTGACCACGGCACTGGGCTTGCTGCCGCTGGCCCTCGGTGGCGATGATGGCGCCGAGGTGCGGGCTCCGCTGGCGATCACGGTGATCGGAGGGTTGATGGTGTCGACACTGCTGACACTGGTGGTAATTCCGGTGGTCTACTCGCTGGTCACGCGCGACCGTCCGGCGACGGGAACCACCTCCTCCGAGACGCCCGCATGAGCCTGACCGAGCTGTCGCTCAAGCGACCGGTCACGGTCACGATGATCTTCGTGTGCCTGGCGGTCATCGGCACCATGTCGTCCCGGCTGCTGCCGCTGGAATACCTGCCGGAGATGGAATTCCCGGGCATCTGGGTCGAGCTGCCGTACCGGAACTCGACGCCGGAGGAAGTCGAGCGGCGCATCGTCCGCCCGGTGGAGGAGGCCCTGTCGACACTGTCCGGCGTCAAGCGGATGTATTCGGAGTCCCGCGAGGACGGCGGCGGCGTGTTCGTCCAGTTCGACTGGGGGGCGGACCTGCGCATCAAGGGCGTGGAGGCCCGCGACAAGATCGACGCGATCCGCGACACGCTGCCCGAGGAATTGCAGCGCATCCGCTTCCAGAAATTCAACGCCTCCGACCAGCCCATCCTGGTGCTGCGCGTCTCCGCCAACCGCGACCTGGCTGACGCCTACGACATGCTCAACCGCAACCTGCGGCGGCGTGTCGAGCGGATTCAGGGCGTCTCGCGGGTCGAGCTGTATGGCGTGTGGGCCAAGGAAGTGCGGATCGAACTGTCCGCGGACCGGGTGGCGATGCATCAGGTGGACCTGCGTCAGGTCGCCGAGCGCCTGCGTGCGGCCAACTTCGAATTCGCCGCTGGCGAGATCACCAACCGCAGCCGCCGCTTCACGGTCAAGCCGGATGCCCGGTTCGAATCCCTGGCGGAGATCGAACAGCTCGTGGTCGGTGACCGCGGCCTGCGTCTCGGCGACATCGCCGACGTGCGCTACACCGACCCGGTGCGCACACGCGGCCGCCATCTGGACGGCAAGTACGCGATCGGCCTGAACGTGTTCAAGGAGAATGGCGCGAATCTCGTCGAGGTCGCCGACGCGGTGATCGCCGAAATCGACGTGATCAGCGATTTGCCGGAAATGCAGGGCGTCACCCTGTTCGCGATGGACAACCAGGCCGACGGGGTCAAGGACTCGCTGAACGAGTTGCTGATGTCAGGGCTGGTCGGCGCCCTGCTCTCGCTGCTGGTGCTCTACGCCTTCCTGCGTGACTGGCCGATGACGCTGATCGTCGCGCTGTCGGTGCCGTTCTCGATCCTGATCACGTTGGGGTCGATGTACTTCCTCGGCTTTTCGCTGAACATCCTGTCGATGATGGGCCTGATGCTGTCCATCGGCATGCTCGTGGACAACGCGGTCGTCGTGACCGAGAGCATTTTCACCAGCCGACGCCAGTTCCCGAACGACCCGGCCCGGGCAACCGTTGCCGGAGTGGACTCCGTGGCGCTGGCGGTCACCGCCGGCACCCTGACCACCGCGATCGTGTTCCTGCCGAACATCTTTGGCCAGAAGGACGAGATCACGATGTTCATGAGTCACGTGGCCATCACCATCTGCATCTCGCTGGCGGCGTCGCTGGCGATCGCCCGAACGCTGATCCCGCAGCTCGCCTCGCGCATTCAGGGTCGCATCTCCGAAGGCGGACGCGTGATGCAGGCCATCCTCCGCCGCTATCCACGCATGATTTCGTGGACGCTGCGGCACCGCTGGGTCGCCGTCGTCGGCGCGCTGGTCGTCGTCATCAGCGTCATTCCGCTGTTCGCGACCGGCCTGGTCAAGATGGAAATGTTCCCGCGCAATGATACCGAGCGGCTGTTCCTGCCCTACCACGTGAACGAGGTCTACGCGCTGGACAAGGTGGAGGACGCGGTGAATACCATCGAGGCCTACCTGTTCGCGCACAAGGACGAGTTCGAGTACGACAGCGTCTACAGCTACTTCGACCTGGGCCGCGCCGAGTCGACCATCATCCTCAAGGACGCCGAGCAACGCACCAAGTCCATCGAGGAACTCAAGGACGCGATCATGGAACACATGCCCAAGATCGCGATCGGCAACCCGACCTTCAACGAGCAGCGCAGCGGCGGCGAACAGCTGTCCCTGTTCGTGACGGGTGAATCCACCGAACGACTGAACGAGGTCGCCGAGCAGGTGGCGCGGCTGATGGAAGGAGTTCCGGGCGTGAGAGACGCCCGGGTCGAGGCGGATGCGTCGAGCTGGGAGGTCCGCGTTCGCGTGGACCGTGATCGCGCCCGCAAGGTCGGGCTGACCAGTCAGCAGGTCGCCGAAAGCGTGGCCACGGCGATTCGTGGCGTGGAGCTGCGACCCTACCGGGCCGAAACCGGTGAGATCGACCTGCTGCTGCAATTCCGTCGCGCCGACCGGCTCAACCTGAACCAGCTGAGTCAGCTGCCCATCCGCAGCAGCAGCGGCCAGACAGTCATCCTGGACAACATCGCCGAACTGTCCATCGGCGACGTGCCCGCGACAATTCGTCGGCAGGACCGGCGCACCGGCCTGCGCGTGAACCTGTTCACCGAGGATGACGCCACCGCCGACGAACTGCGTGACGGCATCAAGGGCATCATGGAGCAGTTCCGCATGCCGGCCGGCTACAGCTGGAACTTCGGCCGGGCCTTTGATCAGCAGGACGAGAACATGAGCTCCATGGCGATCAATCTGCTGCTGGCCCTGGCGTTGATCTACCTGGTCATGGCGGCGATGTTCGAATCCATTCTGGCGCCGTTCGCGATCATCACGGGCATCCTGTTCTCGTTCATCGGCGTGTTCTGGTTCTTCGCGCTCACCGGCACGACCTTCCAGTTCATGGCCATGATCGGGATGCTGATCCTGATGGGCGTGGTCGTGAACAACGGTATCGTGCTGATCGACCACATTCGCAATCTGCGGCTGTCCGGCATGCACAGGGAGAAGGCCATCGAGACCGGCGCCCGTGATCGCCTGCGGCCAATCCTGATGACCGTGGGCACCACCGTGCTGGGCCTGATCCCGCTGGGCATGGGCACCGCGGCGGTTGGCGGCGACGGCCCGCCCTACTTCCCGATGGCGCGCGCGATCATCGGCGGACTCACGTTCTCCACGGTGGTCAGTCTGCTGTTCCTGCCCGCGATCTACAGCCTGCTGGATGATTTCGGCCTGTGGTTGCGCCGCCTGTGGCGCGGCGCCCGCGGCGAGCGCGTCACCGGGTTTGCACCACGAGCACGCGCTGACGCCGACGGCTGATCCTGCCTTAAACCAGACACTTGGGGACATCGCCGAGCGATCGCGCCCCGTGATGGTCCGGCGGGCGCGCCAGTCTG
>CALBOV010000384.1 GCA_937896565.1 uncultured Salinisphaerales bacterium | reverse complement strand
GGCCGTATTTCCGGGCGTGTTCGTCGGCGCTAGCCGCGCGTGTCCGGACTCCGACCTATGAGTGATTGGGTGCCAATCGGGGCAGCCATTTCACTCACAGATTGGAGAAGAAAAATGATGATTCCTTCCAAGCAGATCGCTGCGTCTTCGGCCACTATGCCGAGCAAGCTCGACCCACATATTCTTAAGAGCAAGGCCATCACAATGCAGCGCATCGGGCTGTGCGTCGCAAACGGGAGCGACCACCTCTTTGCGGTGCAGGGTGAGGTGGAACTGACGAACGCGTTGCGCTTTGCTCGCAAGATGGATGAGCGTTACGAGATGACCGCTAGCGCGTCTACGCGCAGTCATCGCAAGGCCGCTGGGCGGGCGCAGGTGAGCCTGTTTTTCTACCCGATTGCGGGCACTAGCAAGCTGCAGTATTGGCTGTTGCGTACGGCTGGGTCGGTGCCCGAATCGTGCACCGAGATTTGGCTGGACGTCCGGACCAAGGAGGGGCGTTTGACGATGGGGGAGGACTACGAACTCGTTCGCCTCCCGGTGTCCAAAAAGGCTCGTGAAAAGGCTGCGAAAGACGGGCGCCGCTACAACGAGACCACGTGGACTTGGCGGATGACGTCGGCGTGCTTCCAGTTCTGGAAGCGGCGCATCAGGCAGGCGGTCGGTTCGGCGCGTCTCAAGAACAACAAGCGGGCGTTGCGCCAGGCAGTCTGGTCTTTGAATTCGGCCCCTGGTGCGCGCGGGATTCGAGACCAAATCTTTCAGCTTCAGGTCTATATGCAGCAGTGCTGGAAGCATGGCCAGAAGACCAAGACGACCCTCAAGAACCAGCGCAAGAAGCAGCCGCTGAAGCCCTTGCCGCTGGAGTTCACGCTCAAGCCTCGTACGCTGGCGATTCGTGGCTGTCCGACCTACCGGATGAGCTTGTGCCAGCGGCGCCTTGAGGCGGGTGAGAAGAGTTGGTTCCCCCTTCGCAACTCGGCCCACCTTCGCGTGGATGTGCTGCTTTTCGAGGCGGAGAACGCCAAGACTCTCGAGCCCAAACGGCGGAAGTTGTCCTGCAAGAAGAAGCGCTAGCTAAAAGGACGAACTACCGACTGAACCGAGGTGTTAACCAGGCCGCCCGGCGGAGATCCGCCGGGCGGCTATTTCGGGTTTGCAGGGGTCAGCAAGTCGGCAGCAGAGACTTCCAACGCCTCGGCAAGCTTATCGATCATGTCGACCGTGGCCGCGTGCTTGCTGCCTTCGATGTATGACACGTAGACCTGCGTCATGTCGCAATGCACGGCGAGTTGTATCTGCGTCCATCCGCGCGCGCGACGAAGCCGTCGGACGTTGGCTCCGAGAATATTCCGCAGTGTTGGCGACCGCCCTGGCATGGCCAAAGCGTGCGCTGTACGGAGATTCGGAAAATCAAATATATATTATAATTAACGGACTGCGTACGAGCCCGGGAGGCTCGATTTACAAAGGAGGAGAGATACGCATGTCCAACGAAGCAGTCCCAGCCGGCCACGAGAAGCCCGGCACCCAACTCCGCTTCTCGACCCAGTCCGTCCGTGTGAAGGGAGTCAAATCCTGGGCGCGTGCTCGCTACCGCCGAGTAGTCACCGGCTCGATCAGCATCTACGGACAAAGTGGCCATCGCTGGATTCGTCTGCCCGACGAGCCATGCGAGAACATCCGCGTTTGGTCGGCGCGCCACAAGCGAGCCGTGACACTGCGTCTACGCAATGATGCGACTGACGCGCAGCGGGGCGACGAACTTTCATTGTTGTACGCCCGACCGGAGAAGGGAGGGGATTGGCAGTTGATCGCCGTCCGCAACGTGACGACCAACGCGGTCTTCGAATTGAGCCAAGCGGAACTGAGCAGCGCCGTACCGGATGCGGCCCTGATGCCGCTGCATGCGCTGGGCGCGGCCTGTGTGGGCATCATCTGTGCGGTCTTGACCGGACATGGCGCCTCCGAACCGTACCTGTGGATCCTCGCGGCGAGCTGCGGCGCGTGCGCTTGGTTCCTGAAATCCGTTGCCGTGAACAGCGCCGTGCGAACCCAAGTGGCGGAAGCCGTATACCGCCTTCGCCGTGACAACGACGCTGCCCGAGAGGCAGGGGGTGCAGCGTGAGTGGTTTCTATATGTATCAATGCGGGCGTTTGGCGATCTGGCCGGTTCTTACCGCAGTCTTTGCGCTTGGCTTACTTTCAGGGTGCTCCGGCTCGGGTGACGAGGGAGCCAGTGGGCCAACCGTCGTTCCGAACCTGGCGCAGAACGAGGCGCGCCGCTCGGCGGCGATCTACAGCAGTTGGCAACAGGTCATGTCGGTTCTGTTGGTCACGCTCCGTTCGCCGGACGAGTGGCGCGACAACGACGGTGCCGTGCTTGGATGCAGCGGGGGCGGGACGGTGAGCGTGACCTTCTTTCCGGGCTCGGACACCATCGATGACCGGGTGACTTACACCTACGAGAACTGCGTCGAAACTATCGGCGAGATCGACGGGACATTCGACGGCCAGCTCCGCGAAGACCAGCGCGACTCCCAGGGCTTCTGGCGGCCGAGCTGGGACGCGGAACTCACCATCGCCGGCACGCGCTTCCAGCTCGACGGGGGCGATACCATCGTCAACACGAACAGCGTCTCCGGGGACTACGCAGTCGATGCCCGAATCACTCCTTTCTCATCGCTGACCGCGCCGACCGGTGAGTCGTTCGGCATCGCGAACAGTGCTCAGACGAACACGCTGACCTTCAGTCTGGACGTGTCTGAGTTAGCGGGTCAGTTCACCGAAGCGAGCCTGGATTTCAACAGTGCGAACGACCCGGACATGCGGGTGACCGCGCTGTCTCCGACGCCTGTGCCGGTTGCCGATGGTGTCGGTGCAATGTCGCTGGGCGTGCCGACAGGCGGAGAGTTCATCTACCGCCGTTCAATCACGCCAGATCAGCCGGACATCGTTGCTGACATGGCGAACACGGATGGCCTGGTCGACTTCGAGGTAAGGGCCGCAGGCAGCTTCGCGTCTGATGCCGGACAGTTCACGTGGGACTCGCTGCTCGCAGATCCGCAGTTCGACACCGCAGGGCTGAGAGGCGAATGATGACGATGAGCAAAGTACGCCTGAATTGCGAGGATGGCCGCGCGGGCAACGGGCGGGCACCGGAGGCAGGCATCCGCGCAGTCGTCGGGAACGTGCTGCTTGGCGCATGCATGGCCGTTCTCGCCATGCTCTATTTCGCCTGGTGAAGGCGCGCCGCGATGTTGACGAACGCTGACTTGCTGCCAAGCCAAAGCGCGCGATGAAGCTGCTGCTCACGCTGATGATCGTGGCTTGGCAGGTGGCCTGCTCGTTGGCGATCTTTCTCGGCTACTCGATCGCGATTTTGGGCTGGATCGTCTGGCCGATAGTCGGCGTGACAACGGCGGCAGAGCGGGGCGACCACTGGTTGTCCGGACTCGTGCTCGGGATCGTCGGCGCAGCGCTCATCTATCGCCTGCTCAACTGGCTGTCCGGTGTTCTGTTTGCGCTGGCGGGCGGCGGCTTCGAGAAGCCGTTCGGTATCGTCGATGCCGCCTTGGTCAACAATCCAGAACTTCAGCGCGCGGGGAGGAAAGCGCGCGAAGACCTGGCGCCGCACAACCCGCTGAATCCCGCGCATCCTATGTACGACGACTAGAGCCGGATACCGGCTTAGGAGGAATATATGAACGTATTGTTGGGGTTGATCGCGATGCCGTTCATCCTCGCCTGGAAACTGGTTTGGAACGTTGCTTGGTCGGTGATTGTATTCCTCGCATACGTTGGGCCGTTCGCGCTGCCTCTGTTCGGCGCGGCGTACATGAACGAACAAGGTAGATAGCTGGCTGCTCGGGGGAGTGATTGGTCTGGTCGCCGCCTTCGTCTATCTGCCAATCGCCAATGTGATGACAGGGGTGATTTCGTGGCTACTCGGCAAGGGCTACGTGCCTCACCTCCAAGAAGCGCTCAATGACGTTAGCGAGCAAGTACAAGAGACCCGCAAGCGCGGTGCGAAGAACCCGAATGCCTCTGCGCAGTCACCGTACATTCATGGTGCTCAGGGTGGTGGCGCGACCCGATTTTCAGGAAAACAGCGAGTGGCATGATCGATGATCGCCGAAGTAGCTCTGGCCGATTTCCGATTAGCGTCGAGCGAGTAACCCGACGCTAGCTGCGATCAACCCAATTAACACCCAGGCCTGAACCTGTGGGCTTTCCGGCGCTAAACCGTGGGCGATCCGTACGAAGTGCTCGCAATTGAATTGGAATAGAGAATACGGGCGTTCCGACAACATTCGCGCTCGATTCATTACTTCAGCCGGAGCCAGGTTGCCAGGGTAGCCGATCACGTACATCTGTCGGCCATCAGCGAATCCCGCTAGCGAGCGTTCACAAAACCCTCCTGCCGATGCTGAGAACTCCAAGACAGTTCTGTCGCAGCCGTGGACGCTGTCGCCCAGGAGTCCGACGTGCACGTAGCCCACATGGTGCCGTGCGATCACAGTTCCGGCGACGAGCTGCTGGTCTGGACGCATGTTGGTAGCATTCATACATAGATTCCAATATTAGGAATATGCACATTATGCATGTATGCGTATGAATGCAAATTCGTTGCAGGCAGAGATTGCTGAGTCGGCGCTCATCGGGAAGGTGCTCGCTGCACATCGTGAGCACGTCAGGAGGACCCAGGCAGACATCGCTGCGAAGCTAGGAATGTCACAGTCGGCGTACTCTCGACTGGAAGCTGGCGCGTCAGCGATTTCGGCGGCCCAGCTTCGCGCCGCGGCGAGGGCTATTGGTAGCAGTGCGTCGTCAATCCTCACCTCTGTGGATGAATACGAACGCCAGCTTTCTCAGCAAGGTGTCCGAATCGTTCCGGACAAGAGGGCAAACCCGGCGGCTGTGGCTGTAGGGCTTGGCGTATTGACTGCGCTTCTCATGTCGAGGGCATGATGGGTTGCTGCGTAACCGACGTGGAATGGATGCCTGGCTTCGGTGAGGGAGTACTCACGCAGTGAGTGAAATGGATCTAAACCGCCGTTTCCGCATTGTTGGCGACGACGAGCAGGCCGACGACATCGAACAGTTCGCTGGTCTATTCGGACGAGATTATGGTGAAGGATGGGACTCATTACTGAGG
>CALBOV010000383.1 GCA_937896565.1 uncultured Salinisphaerales bacterium | reverse complement strand
TGTCGAACAAGATTCTGCTGCTGGCGCGCACGACGCCGCTGGAAGACGTGCAGAAGAAGACGCACGGCCTGTCGCTGTTCTACACCGATCTGGACCGCGCCAAGGTCGAGGTCAAGAAGATTCACAAGATGGGCCGGCATGCGGTCGACTCGAACATGCTGTTCATCAACGACCTGTGGGTGCCGGAGGAAGACCGCATCGGTGAGGAAGGTCAGGGCTTCAAG
This sequence comes from uncultured Salinisphaerales bacterium, assembly GCA_937896565.1. Classification (GTDB taxonomy): domain Bacteria; phylum Pseudomonadota; class Gammaproteobacteria; order Nevskiales; family OUC007; genus Abyssibacter. Next base: position 2,338 of record CALBOV010000383.1, on the reverse strand, counting down.
ATTCTGCTGCACGGCCTGAACCCGGAACGCGTGCTGGTCGCCATCGAAGCCATCGGCATCGGGCGGGCGGCGATCCAGCGGGCCGCGGACTACGCCAGGGAACGCATCGTGTTCGGCCGGCCGATCGGCCAGAACCAGGGCATCGCCCACCCGCTGGCGAAATGCTGGGCGCAACTGGAAGCCGCGAATCTGATGGTCATGAAGGCCGCGACGCTGTTCGACCAGGGGGCCGAATGCGGCGTGGAGGCAAACAGCGGAAAATACCTGGCAGGCGAGTTCGCGTTCGAAGCCTGCCACACGGCCATGCTGACACTGGGCGGGATGGGCTATGCGCAGGAATACCACGTGGAGCGCCTGTTGCGAGAAGTGCTGATTCCGCGCACGGCCCCCGTCAGCCCACACATGATCCTGAACTTTCTGGCGGAAAAGGTTCTGGACCTGCCGAAAAGTTACTGACCATGAGCCAAGAAGAACTCTTCCATGCCCGCTCCTGGCTGTTCGCGCCCGGAGACAGCGAACGCAAGATGGACAAGGCCACCGCCGGCAACGCCGACATCGTGATCTTCGATCTCGAGGACGCCGTCGCCGAAGCGGAAAAGCCCAAGGCCCGCGAGCTGATCCCCGCCTTCCTGAACGCGCAGGGTGACGACCGCTCCCGGCTGTGGGTTCGCATCAACCCCTTGCAGGGCCCGCATGCACTGACCGATCTGGCCGCGGTAATGCCGGGCCGCCCCGGCGGCATCATGCTGCCGAAGTCGCAGGGCCCGGCCGACGTCGAAACGCTGGACCACTACCTGTCCGCGCTGGAAGTCGCCAACAGCATCGAACCGGGCAGCACCCGGGTCATCGCCCTGGTCACCGAAACCGCCGAAGGCATGTTCACCACCGGCCAGTACGCCGGCTCGCCGCGACTGGTCGCGCTGAGCTGGGGCGCCGAAGACCTGGCCGACGCCGTCGGCGCCAGCGAGAACCGCAACCCGGACGGCAGCTACGGTTTCACCTATGAGCTGGCACGCAGCCTTTGTCTGCTGGGTTCGGCCGCGGCCGGCATCGCCGCCGTGGAAACCATCCATGGCGATTTCCGCGATCTGGACGGGCTGCGCGAACGCGCGATCCGGGTCCGCAAGGCCGGCTTCCGCGGCATGCTGGCGATTCACCCCGCGCAGGTGGACGTGATCAACGAGGCCTTCTCGCCCAGCGAGGAAGAACTCGCCGAGGCCCGCGCCATCGTCGATCTGTTCGCCGCGAATCCGGGCGCCGGCACCATCGGCTACAACGGCGCCATGCTCGACCGCCCCCATCTGGCCCGCGCCCAGGCGCTGCTCAAGCTGGCGGGGCAGGCATGACGGTGACGACCGACCTCGCCGGCCTCGACCTCTCCGCCTGGCTCAAGCCCGGTGACCACATCGTCTGGGGCCAGGCCTGCGGCGAGCCGCTGTCGCTGATCGAAACACTGATTGCCCAGGCCGAGGGCATCGGAGACCTGTCAGCCTTCGCCGCCACCAGCTTTTCCGGCGTGCTCACGCCGGAGGCCGGCGAGCGAATCACCCTGTCCAGCATGGGCGCCATCGGCGCGCTGCGTTCCCTGACCAAGGCGGGCAGGCTCAACATCATTCCCTGCCATGTTGGCCAGGTCGCGCCGATGATCGAACAGGGGTTGATCGGCTGCGATGTCGCCTTCGTGCAGGTCAGTCCGCCGGATGCCGACGGCAACCACAGCTACGGGCTGATCAACGATTTCATCCAGACCGCCGTCGCCAGGGCGCGGGTGGTGATCGCCGAGGTCAACGACCAGGTGCCGTTCACCCACGGCGACGCCCTGCTTCCGGCCTCGAAGATCGACTGCGCCGTGCGGGTCTCGCGCACGCCGGTGGAAGTGCAACCGGCAAACATCGGCGAGACCGATCAGGCCATCGCCAAGACCCTGGCCGGCTACATCGACGACGGCAGCGTGTTGCAGGTGGGCATCGGCGCCGTGCCAGACGCCACGCTGCGGCTGCTCACCGACCGCCGCGATCTCGGCGTGCATTCCGGCATGGTTGGCGACGGCCTGGTGGACCTGGTCGAGGCCGGCGTGATCACCAATGCCCGCAAGCCCATCGATGCCGGCGTGTCGATCACCGGCGCGCTGATCGGCACCCGGCGCCTTTACGCCTTCGCCGACCGCAATCCGCAGCTTGGTCTGCGCCGCGCCGACTACACCCACGACGCCGCGGTGCTGGCGAAGCTCGACAAGCTGGTGACGATCAATTCCGCGGTCGAGATCGACCTCACCGGACAGGTCAACGCCGAGCAAAGCGGTGACCGCTATTTCGGTGGCACCGGCGGTCAGGTGGAC
>CALBOV010000382.1 GCA_937896565.1 uncultured Salinisphaerales bacterium | reverse complement strand
TGCTCGAGTCGATCGCGGACCTCCGGTCGCGGGAAGTCCCAGCGGTTGCGCCAGCCGGCGGTCGCCACGGCCAGATCCGCCTCCACCGCAGCGAGAAACTCCGGCGTCGATGCCCCGGCGCTCCCGTGATGCGCGACCAGCAGCACATCGCTGCGCAATCGTCCACCGACCCGCGCCACGAGTTCGCGCTCGGCCGACGCCTCGATGTCCCCGGTCAACAGCATCGACGCGCCGCCGGCCGTCTCGATGCGCAGCACGCAGGAGGCGTTGTTGTCATCACCACCCGGCATGATCGGATGCAACCATTCGAAGCGCACCTCGTCCCAGACCCAGTGCTCGCCGGCGAGACAGTGTCGACCGCCGTATCCCCAGCGCTCAGCCCCTGGAAACGCCCGCAGGACCGCATCTGCGCCACCGGCATGGTCGGAGTCGCCATGCGACACGACCAGCCGGTCGAGATGACGGAGACCCTCCGCGCGCAGGGCGGGGACGACAACCGCCGCACCGGTATCGAAACCGCTGCGATAGGCTGGCCCGGCGTCGTAGACGAGGCTGTGCCGATGCGTCCGGATCAGCGCAGACGTCCCCTGCCCCACATCCAGCACGTCCACCCACACGCCTGATTCGGGCATCGCCGGGGGCGAGATCAGCAGCGGAAGCCACAACAACCCGCCCAACAGCCGCCAGCGCATCCGCATCGGCGACAGGACCCAGAGCGCGCCCAGCGTCGCGGCCGCCGCGACCCAGGCATTCGGCCGGGCATCGGCCCAGCCCCAGGGCTGGGCGCCGACAATCTCCAGCCAATGCATCGTCAGGCTCAGCGCATCGGCCAGCGTTCCGAGCAATGGCCCGAACGCCGCCGACTGGACGATGGCCGCCGCACCCAGCAACAACGTGAGCGGCACGAACAACACCGACAGCGGCACCAGAATCAGGTTGAGCAAGACTCCGCTCAAGGAGGCTTCCCCGAACCAGAACAGCACCAGCGGCGCGAGCCCCAGCGACAAACCCATTTGCAGGCGCACCAGAAGACGCAACGACGACGCTTGCCCGGCACCAGGCAGCATCCATGCGATCAACGCGACCGCGGCGACCGACAGCCAGAACCCCGGGTCCATGGGCGCGAGCGGGTCGAGCACCAGCAACACCATCACGGCCAGCGCCAGCACACGCCCAAGTTGGGGACGGACCGGACTGGTGAGTGCCCACACCATCAACGTCACCATCAACCAGGCGCGCAGGGTCGAGACGGACCAGCCAGCCGCGGTCGCGTAGACCGCGGCCACCACGACCGACGCGACACCGCCCGCCAGAGGCGCGGGCCACAGCAGGCAAAGTCTCGCGGAGCGTCGCCACAACCAGCGACCAATCAGAAAACCGAGGCCGGCCACCAGACCGATGTGCAATCCGGAGATCGCCAGCAGGTGGCCCACACCGGTTCGGCGCAGCGTCGTCCACATCGCATCATCGAATCCACGCCGGTCGGCGACCAGCAGCGCGCGGATGATTGCCGTCCCCGGACTGTGCCCCAACCCGTCGGCCAACCTCCGCCCCACGCGATCCCGCCACCGGTCGACGCCGCGCCGATCATCCGTGCAGCGCTGACCATCGGTAATCGTGCCGCGCGCCGCGAAGCGTTGCCGAAACAGCCAGGCCTCGTAGTCGAAGCCGCCGACGTTGGCCAGGCCGCGTAGATCGCGCGGGCGGACATCGAGTTGCAGACAGTCACCGGACTCGACATCGACAGGCGGGTCATACCAGCTCAACCAGAGCAGATCGCCTGACTCGGTGTCGCGAAAACGAAAGCGCAGCCGGTATGGCGTGCGATCCGGCAGATCGACAACATGCCCGCGGATCGACCAGGGCTCGGACGATTCCGCCCAGCGTTGCCCGAGCACATGATGGATGGTCGCCAGACTGATCGCGGCCCACAGCCCGGCGACCAGGAGACCGGTGGTGGCGGTGACACCAGCCTGCGCCCCCAAACGGCGACCCGGCCAGCAACCCAGCGCGCCCATCACCATCGCCGCGGCAGCGACGATCCACGTCACCCAGCCCAGAACGGCGGCGGTGCAACCACCCAGCGCGCAAACGGCCAGCCAACGCACATCGGGCATTGGGGCCGTCATCGCGGTCGCGTCAGACTGCTTCCAGCCGCCCGTCTTTCAACAGACAGCGACGATCCAGGCGCGCGGCCAGGGCCTGATCATGCGTGACCACCACTAGACTGGTTCCCAGTTCGCGATTGAGCGACTGCATCAGCTCGAACACGCCTTCCGCGCTGTCGCTGTCGAGGTTGCCGGTGGGCTCGTCGGCCAGCATGCAGGCCGGCCGGGTGACCAGCGCCCGCGCCACCGCGGCCCGCTGGCGCTCGCCGCCCGACAGCTCGCCGGGCTTGTGATCCAGACGGTGCCCAAGACCCACGCGCTCCAGCAGCGCCTGCGCCTCGCCGCGCGCCTGCCGCGCGGCGGCGCCTCGCCGGATCACCAGCGGCATCGCGACATTGTCCAACGCGGTGAACTCCGCCAGCAGATGATGAAACTGATAGACGAACCCCAGCTTGGCGTTGCGCAGGCGCCCCCGACCGGCGTCGGACAATGACGCCATGTTCTCGCCATCGACGAGAATCTCGCCGGCGCTGGGCGTGTCCAGTCCGCCCAGCAGGTGCAGCAGCGTGCTCTTGCCGGAACCGGAGGCACCGAGTATCGCGACGCTCTCGCCGGCCTCCACGCGAAAATCCAGCTCGTGGAGCACATCGACCGCGGTGCGTCCTTCGTCGAACACCTTGCGGATGCCACGGGCCTCGATGCGCGGATGCTCATTCATAGCGCAGTGCCTCCGCCGGCTGGACGCGTGACGCGCGCCAGGCCGGGTAGATCGTCGACAGCAAACCCAGCGCCAGCGACAGCAGCGCGATCTTGATCACGTCGTTCCAGTGCAGATCGGAAGGCAGTTCGCTGATGTAGTAGACATCGCCCGAGATGAAGTCCTGGTTGAACAGGCGCTCCAGTGCCGGCACCAGATTTTCGACGTTGAGCGCCAGGGTGATGCCGCCGAGCAATCCGAGTGCCGTGCCGATCAGGCCGATGACGGCGCCCTGAACGATGAAGATCATCGTCACCGAGCCCGGCGAGACGCCCAGCGTCCGCAAGATCGCGATATCCGCCTGCTTGTCGGTCACGACCATGACCAGCGTCGAGACCACGTTGAAGGCGGCGACCGCGACGATCAGGCTCAGAATGACGAACATCACCAGCTTTTCCGTGCGCACGGCCTTGAAGAAGTTCGCGTGCTGCTGGGTCCAGTCGCGCACATAGACGAAGCCGGGCAGCTCATCGGCCACCTCGCGGCTGATCCGCGGCGCGGCGAACATGTCGCTGAGTTTCAGTCGCAGGCCGGTCACCCGGTCACCAAGCCGATAAAGGGCAGCGGCATCGTCGATGTGCATGTACACCATGGACCGGTCGTACTCGTACATGCCGATCTCGAAGACCCCGGACACGGTGAAACGGCGAAAGCGCGGCGTCAGGCCCGCCGGCGTGACGCTGGCCTGCGGGATCATCAAATCCACCTTGTCGCCCGGGGCCAGCCCCAGCGCCCTGGCGAGTTCGACGCCGATCACCAGCCGGAACTCACCGGGCATCAGATCGTCCAGCGAGCCGGCGACCATCCGGTCGCCGACGATGGACACCGACGGCTCCTGAGCGGGATCGATGCCGCGCAACAACACGCCCGACAACGTGCCGCCGCGCCGTGCCATGCCCTCACCCTCGATGTAGGGCGCGGTGCCGATCACCTCGGGATGGCGGCTGGCGAGCTCGGACACCGCATCCGGCGAGTCGAGACCACCTTCGAAGGCCGAGATCGTCGCATGCGCCGCCATGCCGAGAATGCTCTGACGCAGCTCGCGTTCGAACCCGTTCATGACCGACAGCACGGTGATCAACGCGGTGACGCCGAGCGCAATCCCGAGCATCGAGATCAGCGAAATGAAGGAGATGAAGTGATTCCGGCGTTTGGCGCGGGTGTAGCGCAGGCCAATCGCCAGTTCGAAGGGCTGGAACATCCGCGAATTCTACTTGTTTTCGCTCCCACGGGCCGATGCTATAGTCCCGATAGTCCTTGGAAGTGGCGGCATCAGCATGTGCAAGTGGGTTTGGATCGGTGGACTGACCATGGCGCTGGCAAGCTTTGCAAGCACCGCGGATGTCCTCGATTTTCCGGAGGGTTCCGGCACGGTCGGCGAGCAGCTGACGCGCCCGACGACCCCGACCCGCGGCATGAGCAAGGCCAGCGTCCGCCGGCAGTTCGGCGAGCCGGGGCGCAAGGTCGCCGCGATCGGCGACCCACCCATCTCGCGCTGGGTCTACGACGATTTCGTCGTGGTGTTCGAACACCAGCTGGTTCTGCATTCCGTCGTGCCGGAAGCGCCCGCTCCGATCTACCACGCCAACGAACTCCGGCCCGCGCACTAGGCGCCGGCCCGCACGCCCTTCACCCAGCGCGAGCGCGCGCGATGCACTGGCCGGCCGAATTTGCACCGCAAGCCAGCGTCCAGCTCACCTGGCCGCATGCCGGCACCGACTGGGGCGATGACTTCACCACCGTCGAACCGGTCTTTCAGGCGCTTGCCCGGCTGATCACCGCCCGCGCGGAACTGATCGTCGCCGCCGCCGATCCCGACCATGTTCACCAGGCGCTCGAGCTGGCTGGCGTGAGCCTGGACAAGGCGCAGGTGTTTGAGTGCCCAACCGACGATGTCTGGGCGCGGGATCATGCGCCGATCACCGTCGTCGATGGCGACCGGGCGCTGCTGCTGGATTTCCGCTTCGATGGATGGGGGGGCAAGTTCGACGCCTCGCAGGACAACGTGATCTCGCGGCGCCTGCATGACGCCGGCGCATTCGGACACACCGATCTGCACGGTATCGACTGGACGCTGGAGGGCGGCGGCATCGAATCCGACGGCGCCGGCACCCTGCTGGCGACACGCGCCTGTCTGCTGGATCCGCGGCGTAACCCCGGGGTGACCCAGGCCGGCCTGGAAGCCTCGCTCCACGAGTGGCTGGGCGTCACCCGCGTGCTGTGGCTCGAGCACGGCCACCTGGAAGGCGACGACACCGACAGCCACATCGACACCCTCGCCCGCGTTGCCAATCCGAACGTGATCACCTTCCAGGCCTGCGACAACCGCCTGGACAGTCACCACGACGGCCTGAAGGCCATGCAGCGGGAACTGTCGGCATTCCGAACCCCCGCCGGCCATCCCTACGAGCTGGTGCCGCTACCGCTCCCGGAGCCGCAGATCGGCGACGACGGTCGACGCCTGCCGGCGGGCTATGCGAACTTCCTGATTCTGAACGATGCCGTGCTGGTCCCGGTCTACCGGACACATGCGGATGACATCGCGCTGCGCAGGCTGGATGACGCATTCCCCAGCCACCGCATCGAACCGGTGGATTGCCGCGCGTTGATCACGCAGAACGGCAGTCTGCACTGCGTCACCATGAACTACCCCGACATCGGAGCAACGCCATGAGCCAACCGCTCACCATCGGGCTGATCCAGCACGCCTGTTCCGAGGACGTCGCCGCCAACTGGCGCGAATCCGAACAGGGCATCCGCGAGGCCGCGGCCCAGGGCGCCGAACTCGTGGTTCTGCCAGAGCTGCATGCCAGCGTGTACTTCTGCCAGACCGAGGACACCAGCCTCTGCGATCTGGCCGAACCGATTCCGGGACCGGGCACCGAGCGCCTGGGTCGTCTGGCCGAAGAACTGGGTATCGTGATCGTCGGCTCGCTGTTCGAACGCCGGGCACCCGGGCTGTTCCACAACACGGCGGTGGTGCTCGACGACGACGGATCGCTGGCCGGCGTGTATCGCAAGATGCACATCCCGGACGACCCGGGCTACTACGAGAAATTCTATTTCACGCCCGGCGACCTCGGGTTCGAGCCGATCGACACCGCGGTCGGCCGCCTGGGGGTGCTGGTTTGCTGGGACCAGTGGTTCCCGGAAGCCGCACGGCTCATGGCCCTGGCCGGCGCGGACCTGCTGATCTACCCCACCGCGATTGGCTGGGATCCCGACGACGACAGCGACGAGATGCACCGCCAGCAGGACGCCTGGATCACGATTCAGCGCAGCCATGGCGTGGCCAACGGCATTCCCGTCGTCGCCGTCAATCGGGTCGGATTCGAAGCCGACCCGTCGGAGGCGACCGCCGGCGCGGAGTTCTGGGGCAGCAGTTTCGTCTGCGGACCACAGGGCGAACTGCTCGCCCGCGCGGGTCACGAACGCGAGGTACTGATCACCACCATCGACCGCGCCCGCTCGGAGAAGGTACGCCGAATCTGGCCGTATCTGCGCGACCGCAGGATCGACGCCTACGCGGATCTCACGCTGCGCTACCGCGACAGGTCATAAAAAAGGCGGGGTCTGGGACCCCGCCTTCGAAGCATGGCGGTGCGGGCATCGCCGCACCGCTGACTGGCCTGGATCAGGCGTCCACCACCACGATCACGACGCGGCGGTTCAGCGCACGTCCGGTCGGATTGTCGTTGCCCGCCACCGGCTGGGTGTCACCAAAACCTTCCGCCGACAGGCGCCCGGCCGACACGCCCACCGAGATCAGGTAGTCGACGACGGCCTGGGCACGAAACTCGGACAGCAGCTGATTGTCCGCGGCATTGCCCACCGAGTCGGTATGACCCTGCACTTCCAGCACCAGGTCGGGCCGGCGTGCCATGGTCGCGGCGACGTCATCCAGCGCCAGCTTGGCGTCATCGGTCAGCACGGAGCGACCGGATGCAAACTGCACGCTGGGGAGCACGATGGCCTCGCCAGCCGCCGCGCAGTCCAGGCCCCCGACGCCACAATCGGCGATCGGCGCGGCTTCGATCGCGCAGCCTTCGGCATTCACCGGCAAGCCTTCGATCGTGTCCGGGCACTGGTCGAAACCGTCGGCCACACCGTCGCCATCGGCGTCACCACCACAGCCGGTTGCGTCCACCACCACGCCCGGCGGGGTCGCGGGGCACTCGTCCAGCGCATCGGTCACGCCATCCCCATCCTCGTCGAACGAACAACCGTTGGACTCCACGGGCTCACCGGCCGGCGTGTCCGGGCACTGGTCCTGACCATCCGGCACGCCATCGGCGTCGGAATCCAGGATGCAGCCCTGCTCGTCCACGGAGACCCCTTCCGGCGTGTTCGGACAGGCGTCAATCGCGTTGGCGACACCGTCGCGATCTTCGTCGGCCTCACAGCCGTAGGCGCCGACAGCGGCTCCCGCGGTCGTAGCGGGA